>CAZJAW010000018.1:0-13533 GCA_964544035.1 uncultured Rhodobacterales bacterium | reverse complement strand
ATTCCATTCTGTACCGCCCAACTCCAAGAAGAAGTTCAAGAACGCCGATGCTCCAGACGGATCCAATCCCACCATCTGCATCATAAAGCGAAACAAATTCCACCTCGCTCCAATCCAGGAAACAATCATGTTCGGTCGGCAATGCTACAAACCGTCCCCCATACCGTTCCTTCTGCGCCACAGCCAGTGACGCCGCCTCAGTCGCAGAACCCGTAAACACCACCTGTGTCGGCAAACACCCGACCAAACTCGCAACCTGCGCCCGTGCGCGCTCAACCAACATCTTTGCGCTGCGCCCTTCGCCGTGCACAGATGACGGATTGCCCACCACATCCATCGCAGCCATCATCGCTTCGCGCGCCTCGGGTCGCAAAGGTGTGGTCGCATTATGATCCAAATAAACCCGGCTCACTGGGTCCATCCTTCATCTTGCAAGCTAAACTCCGGGGGAGCCGCGCATGCGGCGGGGGCTGGCCCCCATCCAACATCAACCCTCATCGACAACCGCCATTAGGTTGGGCACCGCTGGACAAGGCGCAAGCTCATTTTCAATCACATCCGACAATCGCGTCTGATGCAGGAACACATAAACATGCGCGCTTAACCCCTCCCACAACCGATTGGTCAACGATTGCGCCTTGGACCCAGACGCAGCACCCGACGCCCCGGCGCCCTTGTGCATCGCATCGACTGTCTCATCGACAGCCGCCAGAATGTCGGACACACGCATATCAGACGGCGAACGGGTCAAGCGATACCCCCCACCCGGCCCGCGCACGGATGCCACCAAATCAGCGCGGCGCAGCTTGACAAACAACTGCTCTAGATAGGGCAGCGAAATGTCTTGGCGCGCGGCTATATCGCCCAAGCTCACCAACGTGTCCTGAGGCTGCATCGCAATATCACTCAGCGCTACCATCGCATAGCGCCCCTTCGTCGACAGTTTCATAAGGAACGCCCCCAATTGACGCCACCGCCCGAAGGCCATACATGCTTTTGCACCGCGACGGCATTCGCCCCGCCACAGGAATTAGAACCGTTCTAAGGTGCCCGATCAAATTCGTCAAGAATTCGGATCGCCCAAAAGACGAAACGCAGGACAGACACACACATGCCCGAGGTCATATTTCCCGGACCCGAAGGCCGCCTCGAAGGCCGCTATCACCCGCAAAAAGAACGTGACGCACCAATCGCAATCGTTCTGCACCCGCACCCGCAATTTGGCGGAACGATGAACCACAAGGTTGTACACGCGCTGCACTATGCGTTCTTCAACATGGGTTTCACCGTTTTGCGGTTTAACTTCCGCGGTGTTGGGCGCTCTCAGGGTGAATACGATCAAGGTATTGGCGAACTCAGTGATGCAGCGTCAGCGCTGGATTATTTGCAATCGATGAACAACAACTCCAAACACTGCTGGGTTGCTGGCTTTTCGTTTGGCGCATGGATCGGGATGCAGCTTTTGATGCGCCGCCCTGAAATCACCGGGTTCATCAGCGTATCGCCTCCGGCAAACATGTACGACTTTTCCTTCCTTGCGCCCTGCCCGTCTTCTGGTCTGATGATCAACGGCACGGCCGACCGCGTCGCACCACCGGCCGACACTGTCACCTTGGTCAACAAGCTACACGAACAAAAAGGCATCACCATCACCCACACCGAGGTTGAAGGTGCCGGCCACTTCTTTGAGCAGCCGCATATGGACACGCTGATCGGACATACCACCGATTACGTTAAGCGCCGCCTAACGGAGACCACGCGTTAATGGCTGATCCCGTCGTCACAGAAATGGCCAACCAACTGGCCGAAGAATGTCTGGCTGTGCAGGGCGAATTGGGCGATGATCGCCTATTCATGCAAGTTGGGGACGTGCTCGGCGCGTCGTCGCAAACCCTCGAAGAGGCGTTTTTGACTGCGGTGCGCACGCGTATGGCCAACGACGCAGGCCGCCGTTTTCTGGCGCAGAAACTCAAGGCGCATCAGGCGGCGAATCCAACCGAGTGAGCCGTCTGGATCAGCAAATCGCGTTTCTCAATGAAGCGGACAAGCTGAAATCAATCTTGCGCGCCACAACATTGGCGGATGGCAGTCGCGCTGAGAATAGCGCGGAGCATTCATGGCATCTGGCGCTTTATGCGCTTGTGCTGTCGGACCACGCAGGGCCTGATGTCGACATCAACCGCGTCGTCAAAATGCTGATCCTGCACGATCTGGTCGAAATTGATGCCGGCGACAATCCGATTTTTGGCGATGTGGATGTGGCCGCGATGGAGGCACAAGAACAGATCGCTGCTGATCGCATCTTTGGGCTGTTGCCCGATGATATCGCCGCATCGCTTCGCCCAATTTGGGAAGAATTCGAAGCGGCCGAAACGCCTTCTGCGCAATTTGCCAAAGCGCTGGATCGTTTTCAGCCGCCCATGCTGAACTTGGCATCAGGTGGTGGCAGCTGGACAGATTACAACGTCACCCAAGACATGATCGCGGACCGTGTTGGCACCAAGATCGCGCGCGGCGCACCGGGGCTTTGGGAATATGCACGCAACCGGATTAAGGCTTTTTTTGAAGGCATCGGCTAAGATTTACAGGATAAAGTTGCCGCAATCTCTGCATACCGTTGTATACAGCTTCCCAACACGCTTCAGACGCGCTAAGCGCATGCCAAAATGATACCCTGACCCAAAAGGATGCTTCCATGACCAAGATCAAGGTGGAAAACCCAATCGTCGAAATGGACGGCGATGAAATGACCCGGATCATCTGGGCTTTCATCAAGGAAAAGCTGATCACACCCTATCTCGATATTGATCTGCTTTACTATGATCTTGGCATGGAAAGCCGCGATGCGACCGACGACCAGATCACCATTGATGCAGCCGAAAAGACAAAAGAAGTCGGCGTTGCTGTCAAATGCGCAACCATCACGCCGGACGAAGGGCGGGTCGAAGAATTTGGCCTTAAGAAAATGTGGAGATCCCCCAACGGCACCATCCGCAACATTCTTGGCGGTACGATCTTTCGCGAACCGATCATCTGCAAAAACGTCCCCCGCCTTGTGCCCGGTTGGACCCAACCCATTGTAATCGGGCGCCATGCTTACGGCGATCAGTACAAAGCCTCTGACATGAAGTTCCCGGGTCCGGGTAAACTGACGATGAAGTTTGTCGGTGAAGACGGCACAGTGGAAGAACGCGAAGTGTTCGACGCGCCCTCTTCCGGCGTTTACATGGGCATGTACAACCTTGATGCCTCGATCGAAGATTTTGCGCGTGCGTCTTTTGAATATGGGCTCAAACGCAATTTCCCCGTTTACCTGTCGACCAAGAACACGATCCTGAAACAGTATGACGGCCAGTTCATGCTGACGTTCCAACGCATCTTTGACGAAGAATACAAAGCCAAGTTCGATAAAGCCGGTCTTGAATACCAACACCGCCTGATCGACGACATGGTGGCCTCTGCCATGAAATGGTCGGGCGGCTATGTCTGGGCCTGCAAGAACTATGACGGCGATGTGCAGTCTGACACAGTGGCGCAGGGCTTTGGCTCTCTTGGTTTGATGACAAGCCAGTTGATGACGCCGGACGGTAAAATCGTTGAATCTGAAGCGGCCCACGGCACCGTCACGCGCCACTACCGTCAGCACCAAAAGGGCGAGCAAACCTCGACCAACTCGATTGCTTCGATCTTTGCGTGGACGGGTGGCCTAAAGCACCGCGCCAAGCTGGACGACAATGCGGCCCTGATGAACTTTGCCGAAACGCTGGAACGCGTGATCGTAGACACAGTCGAAAGTGGTCACATGACCAAAGACCTCGCGTTGCTGGTGGGCCCTGATCAACGCTGGCTGACCACCATTGGTTTCCTTGAAAAGATCGACGAAAACCTGAATGCCGCACTGGCGGGTTAAGCCTGACGACCAAAGACAGTTTCAAAACGGCGGGCCAAAAGGTCCGCCGTTTTTATGTCGGTTCAAAAGGTTCGATGTTACAGTCTTCGCCGTCGAAGGTACAAAAACTACCCGGTGGAACCTCCTGCCAATCGTCTCCCAAGTCGTAGGGTTCGCTGACCACAGACCAACCTTTGGATGCTGCGTTCCAGCGGTAATACAATGACGGTGCATATGGGTCATTGGCATAACGCGCAGCAAATAGCCGCTTACTATCGGACATCGCGACCGTCATGCGCACCAGTGGATCAGTTTCATCCACGTCACGCCCCATCGCAATCATCGCACCCGTTGCACGTTGCAAGGCAGCGTGCGGATCCGCGTCCAACCCCATACCAAGGGTGATCAAAAATAACGCCTCGCTGTCAGTGGCCCCTTTGCGATTTTGGTACAAGGCGTCTGGAATAGCCATGTCCGCAGCTTTGCGAAAACGCTCGTAACCGCCAACCTGCCCATTGTGCATGAATGACCAATTCTCGTTTACAAAGGGATGGCAATTGTTACGGCTGATCGCGGTTCCGGTTGAGGCACGCACATGCGCCAGAAATAGACCTGAGCGCACCTGCTGCGTAAGCGAGGCAAGGTTTGCGTCCGACCATGCGGGATACACATCACGGTAGTGTCCCGGGTCTGCACGATGATCATACCACGCCAGCCCAAATCCATCAGCATTGATCGTCGATTTGCTCTGTTCGGCGGCACTTGCCTGCTGAATCAATGAATTACACGGGCTGGTGACTTCGTCCGACAGGAACACCGGTGCACCAATATAAGCCCCCCAACGACACATGTTCAGCGCCCCCTATTTTGGATGTCAGCATTCATTTTGGCGATCATGTTACCGGCAGTCTTTTCGAAAAGGCTAGGAACAATCGCGTGCACAGTGGCCGCACCGGCGGCCGCAAACAAACGCAGCGCAAATCGCCCGGCAAAGATGGCATGCTCCCCATAGCTTTCGTTAACACTGTGCGGATGAGAGAGGAAAATCTGTTTCAACATGTCAGTCTCCGATCATTATTTGTGCATCCAACCTAAATGCACGCGACTGGGAAACGATCTTTATTTCAATGTCTCAACTGGCTTGTGATGGGATGAAATACCGAATATTCCACAAAAATGGAGAAATTAGACAACATAGACGGCAAGATACTGCGTGAATTGCAACGAGACGCATCCTTGTCATTGGACCAATTGGCCGAACGCGTTGGCCTGTCGCGTAACGCCTGTTGGCGACGTGTGCGCGCTATGGAAGACACCGGAGTCATCACTGGGCGCGTCGCATTGGTTGATCCTGCGGCTGTCGATTTGGGGCTGATGGTCTTTATGCAAATCCGCACACATAGCCATGACCCGGACTGGCAGGCAAAATTTCGAACTGCAACACAGACGATTTCAGGCATCCTAAGCGTTTATCGCATGACGGGTGATCTCGATTACCTGATCCGCGCGCGCGTGGCAGATATGGCAGGATATGATGCACTGTATCAGCAGTTAATACACCTTGTGCCCATCGCAGATGTGGCAGCAAGCTTTGTAATGGAAGAGATCAAGGACACCACCGCGCTTCCGCTTTGAAGGGACACACAAATGCCTGTGCACTACATCTACCTTATTGTTGCGGTGATCGCTGAGACGATCGGCACAACGGCTCTGCAAGCCAGTGATCAGTTCACGCGGTTGTGGCCCTCCGTTCTTGTGGTGATCGCTTATGCCTTTGCGTTTTACTTTCTGGGCGTTGCACTGAAATACATCCCCGTCGGCATTGCTTATGCGCTGTGGTCTGGCCTTGGTATTGTATTGATCGCCCTCATCGGCTTTTTGGTGTTCGGACAAATGTTGGACTTTGCCGCACTTGTGGGCCTTGCGATGATCATCGGCGGAATTGTCGTCATTCAGGTCTTCTCAAGCAGCGCGACACACTAGCCCTTTCTTTCTGCGCCGCAGCGCTATATGGCCCGTCCAACCGCCCGGACCACCGGGATTTGTACGTATAAAGAGGCCCGAAATGGATCTGCGCAACATCGCCATCATCGCTCACGTTGACCACGGCAAAACCACCCTTGTGGATGAGCTGCTAAAACAGTCGGGCACCTACCGCGAAAATCAGGCCACGACTGAACGCGCGATGGACAGCAACGACCTTGAGCGCGAGCGCGGCATCACGATCTTTGCCAAGCCCACATCCGTTGAATGGAAAGGCACACGCATCAACATCGTCGACACGCCCGGTCACGCCGATTTTGGCGGCGAAGTCGAACGCATCCTGTCGATGGTGGACGGCGTTGTGTTGTTGGTGGACGCCGCCGAAGGCCCGATGCCACAGACAAAATTTGTGACCTCCAAAGCGTTGAAGCTGGGTTTGCGCCCCATCGTTGTGGTCAACAAAGTCGACAAACCTGACGGCGAACCGGATCGCGCGTTGGATGAGTGCTTTGATCTGTTTGCGAACTTGGACGCAACGGACGAACAACTGGATTTCCCGTCCATGTATGCATCTGGGCGCTCTGGTTGGGCGGATCACGAATTGGATGGCAAACGCGATGGTCTGGATGCGCTCTTTGATCTGATCCTTGATCACGTCCCTGCCCCTGCGCAAGTTTCAGAAACTGACAAGCCATTCACCATGTTGGCGACAACCCTTGGCGGCGATCCTTTCCTTGGTCGCCTGCTGACGGGCCGTGTCGAATCCGGCACGTTGAAAGCGGGCCAAACGATCAAAGCAATGTCACGCGACGGCACGCTGATTGAAAATTTCCGCTGCACCAAAATTCTGGCCTTTCGCGGCCTGGATCAGACAGCAATCGACGTGGCCGAGGCTGGCGATATCGTATCCATCGCCGGTATGAACAAAGCCACGGTGGCCGACACATTGGCCGATCAGTCCGTGGTTGAGGCAATCCCCGCCCAACCGATCGATCCTCCAACAATCACTGTGACTTTTGGCATCAACGACTCTCCCCTTGCTGGTCGTGACGGCAAAAAAGTGCAGTCTCGTGTGATCCGGGACCGCTTGATGAAAGAAGCGGAATCCAACGTTGCCATCAAAATCGCAGATACGCCGGGCGGTGACGCCTTTGAAGTTGCGGGCCGTGGTGAATTGCAAATGGGCGTTTTGATCGAAAACATGCGCCGCGAAGGGTTTGAATTGTCGATTTCGCGCCCTCAGGTGCTGTTCCAAGACATTGACGGCGTGCGTCATGAACCGATTGAAGAAGCCACCATCGACGTGGACGACGAATATTCCGGCGCTGTCATCGAAAAGATCACCGGCGTGCGCAAAGGCGAACTGGTCGAGATGAAGCCCGCAGGGGCTGGCAAAACACGCATCATTGCACATGTGCCATCACGCGGATTGATCGGGTATCATGGCGAGTTCTTGACCGATACGCGCGGCACGGGTGTTCTGAACCGCGTCTTCCATTCATGGGCCCCGCACAAGGGCGCGATCCCTGGCCGGCGCGCAGGTGTGCTGATTTCTATGGAGAACGGCCAATCGGTTGCCTTTGCCCTCTGGAACCTAGAAGAGCGCGGACGCATGTTTATCGGAGCGCAAGCGGATGTCTACACAGGCATGATCATCGGTGAACACAGCCGCAACAATGATCTGGAAGTGAACCCCCTGAAGGGTAAGAAACTGACCAACGTGCGCGCAAGCGGCACGGACGAAGCGGTTCGCTTGACCACGCCAGTCACCTTGTCATTGGAAGAGGCGATTGCTTATATCGACGATGACGAATTGGTAGAAGTCACGCCAAACGCGATCCGTTTGCGCAAGCGCTTTTTGGACCCGCACGAGCGTAAGCGGATGTCTAAAGCAAGCTGATAGCTTAGGTCTGGGGGCCAGCCCCCAGACCCCCGGAGTTTAGCTGGCAAGATGAAGACGGATCATTCCGTGATCTCGACGATCATCAGTTCACGTTCAGACGCGCCACGCGCAAATTCAAGTGCGGCTTGATAAGACACCGAATGGTAACATTTCTCGGCCGTTTCGACGTCGGGAAACTTGGCCACGACATTGCGCGGGCGATCTTTGCCTTCGAGCTGCACATAGCGCCCACCACGTGCGATGAACTCGCCACCATGCTCTGCAATTGCAACCGTCGCACCGGCTGCGTATTTTTTGTAAGCCTCTTCGTCCGTAACAGTGACGTGAGCAATCCAAAGTGCTGGCATCGTTTTATCCTCCCAAAACTGCTTTGGCCGCCGCAATGGCGCCGTCCGCGTTGCTGATGTCTTTGGCGCCACCTTGCGCCATATCGGGGCGACCGCCGCCACCTTTGCCGCCCAATTCCGCCACCGCGGCCTTGACCAGATCAACGGCGCTTACGGCTCCAGTTTTATCTTCACTGACCCCTGCGGCCACGGCAACCTTGCCGTCACTTTCAGCGATCAAGAGAATGGCACCGCTGGCAAGGCGCTGTTTATGCTCGTCAATCAAAGACGGCAGGTCCTTGCCTGTCACGCCATTCAGCACCTGCGCCAAAAAGGGCGTGCCATTCACGTCTTCCGCCTCAGGCGCGGCCTGCCCGCCCCCAGACATGGCAAGGTCACGACGCAGTTGCGCCACTTCGCTTGCCAGTGCTTTGCGTTCGTCCATCAACGCTTTGACACGCGCAGGCACATCTTGCGCAGGAACTTTCAAATCAGTTGCAATCTGGCCAAGCAAAGCTTCCTGACCTCGCAAATACTCCATTGCTGCTTGCCCCGTCAGCGCCTCAATCCGGCGCACACCTGCACTGGACGCACTGTCGCCCAAGGCCACAAAGGCCCCAATATCGCCAGTTTGGCGCACATGAGTGCCGCCGCACAGTTCCAACGAATACGTGTCGCCATTGGTGCCTTTGGCCGAACCCGGCGCGTGGCCCATCGACACGACGCGCACTTCGTCGCCGTATTTTTCACCAAACAGCGCTTGTGCACCCAAAGCCCGTGCATCGTCGGGCGTCATGATGCGCGTGTCGACGGTGCTGTTTTGGCGGATGTAGGCGTTCACGTCAGCCTCTACCTTAGCGATGTCGGCAAGACTTAGCGCTTTGCCGTGACTGAAATCAAAGCGCAGCCGGTCCGGCGCGTTAAGCGATCCGCGCTGAGCGACATGATCGCCCAGCGTTTCACGCAGCGCTTCGTGCAGCAAGTGCGTGGCTGAGTGATTAGCGCGGATCGCAGAGCGGCGCGCATGATCAACTTCAAGAACAGCCGCTTCCCCCTTGGAAACGCTGCCTTTTGTGACATTCGCCACGTGAATAAAGACACCAGCTGTCTTGCGCGTATCCGTAACTTCCGCCGTGCCGCTTTCCGTGCGAATAACGCCCGTATCGCCCACTTGTCCGCCACTTTCGCCGTAAAACGGGGACTGATTAAGGGCGATTTGCACTTCAGTGCCTTCGCTGGCGCTATCGCTCAACGCTCCGTCCACAACCAAGCCAACAATCTGCCCTTCGGCTGTTTCCGTATCATAGCCCAGAAAATCCGTCGGCCCGGACGCTTCAGCCACATCGAACCACACTGTTGCATCGGCGGCCTGACCAGAACCAGACCACGCCGCGCGTGCCTTGGCTTTTTGCTCGGCCATGGCCGCATCAAACCCGTCTGTATCCACACCGCGTCCTTGCTCGCGCAGTGCATCCTGCGTCAGATCAAGTGGAAACCCAAACGTGTCGTACAGTTTGAACGCCGCGTCGCCGGGCAAATCTGCACCTTCGGCCAATCCATTGACTTCGTCTTCAAGCAGTTTCAAACCGCGATCCAACGTCTGCTTAAACCGCGTCTCTTCCGCCTCTAGCGTTTCGGTGATCATCGCCTGAGCCTGCCCAAGTTCGGGGTACGCCGCCCCCATTTGGCGCACCAGCGCTGGTACAAGGCGATGCATGACAGGGTCTTTGGCCCCCAACAAATGCGCGTGACGCATGGCGCGACGCATAATGCGGCGCAGCACATATCCGCGCCCGTCATTGGATGGCATCACCCCATCAGCAATCAGAAATGACGTCGAACGCAAGTGGTCCGCAATCACCCGGTGGTGCACGTTCTGATCACCATAAGGGTCAACGCCTGTCGCATCTGCCGACGCCTCGATCAGCGATTTGAACAGGTCAGTGTCATAGTTGTCATGGCTGCCCTGCAACAACGCGCCGATCCGTTCCAGCCCCATGCCTGTATCAATCGACTGCATGTCCAGATCAACCATCGAGCCGTCTTCAAACTGTTCGTTTTGCATGAAAACGATGTTCCAAATCTCGATGAACCGGTCACCATCTTCTTCGGGACTGCCAGGAGGGCCACCCCAAATGTGATCGCCGTGGTCATAGAAAATCTCGGTGCAAGGACCACACGGGCCTGTCGGCCCCATTTGCCAAAAATTGTCAGAGGTCGCGATGCGGATGATCCGTTCTTCCGGAATTCCCAGCTTTTTCCAGATGTTATATGCCTCATCGTCCGTGTGATAGACGGTGACGTACAACCGGTCTTTTGGAATGCCAAATTCCTGTGTGATCAGATTCCACGCAAAAGGGATCGCCTCGGATTTAAAGTAGTCGCCAAAACTGAAGTTGCCGAGCATTTCGAAAAACGTATGGTGGCGGGCTGTGTAGCCAACATTATCAAGATCGTTGTGCTTGCCGCCGGCGCGCACACATTTTTGCGACGTGGTCGCGCGCTGATAGTCGCGTTTCTCAAGACCGGTAAATAGGTTCTTGAACTGCACCATCCCTGAATTGACGAACATCAGCGTCGGATCATTTCGCGGCACAAGCGGACTAGAGGGTACGACCGCATGCCCTTGTTTTTCAAAGTAATTCAGAAAGGTCGAGCGGATGTCATTGAGCGAAGGCATGGGTTCATTTCCGAGCGGCTTAAAGGTCGCCCTGACATAGCGCTGCAGGCGCGAACTGTCCACAAACGAAACGGGGTGCTGCCTTACACAACACCCCGTCCCAAATCCTCTTCGCCCGCGACCGCGCCTAATGGGTGCGCACCGCCGCTCTCAATAGGCGATCAAGCCTCGAGAATATCGTCGTCGTCAGCAGCCTTTTCATGTTCAGGCATGTCAAAATCCAGTCCATGAGCTGCGCGAATTTTGTCTTCAATCTCAAGGGCCATGTGGGCGTGTTCCTTCAGGAAGGTTTTGGCATTTTCACGCCCCTGCCCGATCCGTTCGTCGCCGTAACTGAACCACGACCCCGACTTGTCGACCACGCCTGCCTTCACGCCAAGGTCTAACAGTTCACCCATTTTCGAGATGCCTTCGCCATACATGATGTCGAATTCCACCTGTTTGAACGGCGGGGCGACTTTGTTCTTAACCACTTTGACGCGTGTGGCGTTGCCGACAACCTCGTCGCGATCCTTCAAAGACCCGATACGGCGGATATCAAGGCGCACCGAAGAATAGAACTTTAGTGCATTGCCGCCAGATGTTGTTTCCGGGCTGCCAAACATGACGCCAATCTTCATACGAATCTGGTTGATAAAAATAACCATACAGTTTGTACGACTGATCGAACCGGTCAGTTTGCGCATCGCTTGGCTCATCAAACGGGCCTGAACTCCAACGCTGCTGTCGCCCATGTCGCCTTCAAGTTCGGATTTAGGGGTCAGCGCAGCAACCGAATCAACCACCACCATGTTGACGGCACCCGAACGCACCAGAGTATCAGTGATTTCCAATGCTTGTTCGCCCGTATCCGGTTGCGAGATCAGCAATTCATCAAGATTGACACCAAGCTTGCGGGCGTATTGCGGGTCCAACGCATGTTCAGCATCGACAAAAGCACACACGCCCCCCGCCTTTTGCTGTTCAGCGATACAATGCAATGTCAGTGTCGTTTTTCCTGAAGATTCAGGGCCATAGATCTCACAAATTCGCCCCATGGGAAGCCCGCCAATACCCAAGGCAATGTCCAATCCAAGCGATCCAGTCGAGCTGGCCGTGATATCCATCACAGCACCTTTGTCGCCAAGCTTCATAATCGATCCCTTACCGAACTGCCGTTCGATTTGGGCCAGCGCACTGTCCAGCGCCTTTTGTTTGTCTGCTGATTTTTTATCTGTCATTGTCAAAAGGTCTGCCGTTGCCATGAGTTTCAATCCTTTGTGTCACACCCGCTAGGGGGCGGCAATCACTGCCGCATCTGCTTTTTGTTCCCCTTGCGTTCCTTATGAGACCAAAAAGAGAACATTTCAATAAATTTCTTCATACCCACCTTTTGCCTGTAGTCGTTAAAGAGTAGTTTACGACAACGGCCGTTTTGGCGGATTTTCACATGAGGCGCTGCAAATGTTGGTGTTTTACAAAGCTAAGCTTGCATTTCTTTCGGTGCCAAAAACGGGAACAACGGCTTATGAGGCAGCGTTGCGCGATCACGCAGATTTGGTGATTTCAGAGCCGCCGATGTTAAAACATGCACCGGTGTATCGCTACAATCGTTTCGTCCGCCCTATGTTCCTAAATGTTTGCGACACCGAACTTGAGGTTATGGCCGTGATGCGCGAACCGATTGGATACCTCGGCGGCTGGTGGCGATACGGACTTTTTGGTTGGCAAGCCAAACGTCACCTATGACGTTAGCTTTGATGATTTTGTCCTTGCGTATATGAAAGGCAAATAGCCAAGCATCGCCGTTAAAGGCAGCCAGTTTAAGTTTCTGGAGAGCCGACCGACGGCACTAGCGTCACTTACCTATTCACTGGCGTCACTCACCTTTTCAAATATGAAGACCAACCGCACCTACAACGATTTCTGACGGAACGATTGGGAATGAGCTTCGAACTGAAGCAGAAAAATGTATCGCCCAGCATGCCTGTCACCTTGTCAGCCAATATTGAGGAACGCTTCCGCCGCAAATTCAAAGCAGAATTTGATCTTTATCAGAGCATCACAGCCGATTGATCTGCTCGACAATGCTTACTTGTGTCTTTTGGTTTGCATCAGATAAAACGTTGCATTGCTGAACATCTGTGACAGGCAACGAACTATCAGCGTCAATGCAGTTGCTTGTGCACCGTTTCCGCCAAGTCGTTGAGAGAAAACGGCTTGGGCAGAAAGACAGAATTTGGAATACTGTCCTGCTGATCGTTCAGTCTATCTTCTGCGTACCCTGATACAAAAACAACGCGTACTTCTGGACGTACTTTTAGTGCTTCTCGCACCCAACTCGGCCCATCTTTACCCGGCATGACAACGTCGGTCACAAACAAATCCACACTAAGGTCGTTGTCTTCGAGTGTCTTTAAAGCAGCCTCTGCGGAATCCGCTTCAAGAACGGTATATCCGCGCAATCTTAACGCTCTGCTGGCAAAGGCGCGCACCGGTGCCTCATCTTCGACCAGCAAAATAACCCCTTCGCCATGTTTGGGTTCCATTTTTGGTTCGAATTTCGGCGCTTTCTTGGGTTTGGGAACCGCGTTTTCCAAAACAGGAAACATAATCGAAAAGGAAGTGCCCTGGCCCAAACTGCTGTCCACAAAGATGAACCCACCCGTTTGCTTAACAATGCCATAAGCAGTGGACAGCCCTAAACCGGTCCCTTCACCGGTGCGTTTTGTTGTGTAAAATGGTTCAAACACTTTTTGGAGCTTGTCTGCTG
>CAZJAW010000017.1:0-13697 GCA_964544035.1 uncultured Rhodobacterales bacterium | reverse complement strand
GATCAGGATCGAAGGCGCACGCAGATCGCCTAGATTTACCGGCTTAAAACTGATCCAGACGTTGGCAAACAGTGGAAACAAGACGACTGACAAAACAATCAAGAAGGTAGGCAGCAGCAACGCATAAGCGAAACGCATTTCGCGTTTTGCCAATGGGCCTAACCCTTTGGGCGGCTTGGGTTTGCTATCGATTGTCATGATAAACGTCCAATGGATTGGCGGCGCAAATTTCCTTGCGCCGCCAACGTATCTTACAGATCCAAAGCCATATGCTCTGCGACGATCTTGTCAGCAGCTTCTTGCACCGACAATTCGCCATCTGTCATCTGACGGATGACTTGTGACATGATCTGGCTGTTCACGATCTTAGAGGCCGTGGCCAACTGACCGTCAGCAACACCCCAGCGGTCACCCACTGAAAGACCAGCAACAATATCGTCGATGACCTGCTGTGGATAGATGTCAGCCAGCGGTGCCTTGCGGTCAACGCCCACGTCCAAACCGGCCCATGTCATCTCGTACGATGTGTCGCCACCACCGGTGCCGCGACGCACAGGGAACTTGCCCTCTGGCGCTTGTGACAACCACTGGCCGTAGCCTTCGGATACGACATATTTGACGAAATCCTGTGCCACGGATGTGTTCGCATCAGCGGTGATGCCAAGGTAGCGCACGTCAGCATAAGCTGCGCCATCCGCGTTGCCGGGGCCAGAGATGACGGTTGAGAAACCAGTCGCTGCGGCCAATTCCTTGGTCGTTGGATCGCTGTTGATCGTCACTGGCGCGCTGTCACGCAGGCCACCAAGCTCGTCCAAGATCGACGGCGACCAGATCACCATCGCGGCTTTACCATCTAGGTACAGCTCGCGTGATTGCGACCAGTAAAGATCACCCTCTGGCGAGTTCTCGACCATCTTTGCATACATCTCTAGCAACTGGACGAGGTTTGTTGTGTCCTCATTGACAGAGCCGTCAGCGTTGATCGGTGAATAGCCGGTCGCGAGCGACAAATGCTCGATCAGCTGCATCATATAACCTTCGTCGATCTTGGTCGCTGCGACAAAGCCGTACATCTCAGGCGGGTTGTGCAGTTTGTCCATCGCAGCTGACATCGCGTCAAATGTCGTTGGTGCGGCTAGGCCCATGTCCGCGAACAAATCAGCGCGGTAAACCACCAGCTGTGTCCAGCCGTCGGTTGGCACCGATACAATCTCGCCATCAGACATCGCCATGCGCACGGGGCCGGATGCGAAGCTGTCAACGCCAAGGTCTTCGACGACCTCGGTCGCAGCGGCTGTGTCTAGCAAGCCTGCTTCGGCATATGGCAGCAAGTGCTGCACGGTGTGGTTCAGGACATCAGGCAGATCGCCCGCAGCAAACGCTGCTGTTGCGCGCGTTTGAATGTCGGATTCTTCCACTGGAATAATTTCGACCACGTGGCCTGTCGCGGCTTCAAAGCCGTCGGCCATTTCTTGTTGTACAGCCATCCGCTCTGGCTGGACTTCCATTGTCCAGAACCGGATCGTGTCAGCGCTTGCAGCACTTACCAATAGCGTTGAAGCAAGCAAGCCTGCCATCAAGGTTGTCGTGCGTTTCATGATAGTTCCTCCCTTATCGAAACGTCGTTTTGAACCGCTGCTTTTTGCAAAGGCCCGTCTGTCTTGCGGCGCAACAAATGCGCGCGCTGCAATTCTTGGTGCTTGTCGGGCGCATCGCCGTCGATAATAGACAGCAACATGTCACCCAGTCGGCGGCCCGCATGTGCTTGGGGTTGCGCCATAGTTGTCAGCGGTGGATTAGCATGCGCGCCAAAAGTCAGACCGTCATAACCAATGACTGAAATATCAACGCCCGGACGCAAGCCCTTGGCGCGGATCGCGGCCAAAGCACCCAAAGCCATTGTGTCCGATAGGCAAACAATTGCGGTTGGCGGCGTGTCTGCCTCTAACAAGATGTTCGTCGCAATCTCGCCGCCTTCGTCACTGAAATCGGCAATCTGAATATGATCACGACGCACTGTCAGCCCGTTATCGGCCATCGCGCGTTCAAAGCCGTTCAAGCGGTCCTGAGCAAATTGGTATTGAAGCGGCGCGCCGACAAAAGCGATCTCGCCGTGGCCAAGACTGACCAAGTGATTGACCGCCTCAACAAAGGCAGCTTCACCATCCACGTCATACCATGCGTAGCTTTCGCTTTTCGCGGTGCGACCATGCACAACAAACGGGCATTTGAGGTCTTGCAGCAGCGCGATCCGCGGGTCGTTCTTTAAGGGGCGCGAAATGACCATGCCGCCGACACGTCCCGACCGCACAAGGCGTTCGATCTGGTGCAGTTCATCCTTAGAGCTGTCCGCATGGCTGACCAGCAAGTCCCAATTTCGCTTGCTCAAGGCCTCTCCTAGCCCTTGAAGCAACTGCGCGACAAAAGGTTGCGCGACAGACGTGCTGTAGCGCGGCATCAGATAACAAATCGTCTCGGATGCACCAAGTGACAAGCGTCGCGCAGTTTGATTGGGGCGGTAACCCATTTCGTCAGCAGCGCGTCTAACGCGCTCGCGCGTCGCTGGGCTGATATCTGTATAGCCATTCATCGCGCGGCTGACGGTTCCAACGGTCAAACCGAGATGGGCGGCAAGCACTTTTAGGCTGACAGACTTTGAAGACATAGAATCTCCCTACCGAAACGCTAACCGAAACCGGTTTCGGAAGGCAACACTTATGTGTGGGGGTGCACTAAACACATTTCAGGAAGATCAGCGGTTCTAGGCGGACTACTGCGCAAATTGTCCTGCAGACCGCCCTGCAAGCCTACCAAATACTGCCCCCGACGTCAGGCCAGACCCGCCTGGATAACCGTTCAGAAACACGCCACCAACCATTTCACCGCAGGCAAAAAGCCCGGCGATGGGGTTGTTATCTTGATCCAGAACTTGGGCCTTTTCAGACACTTTCACACCGCCATATGTAAAGGTGATGCCGCCGGTCACAGGGTATGCGCGGAACGGGCCTTGGGTCAAATCTTGCGCCCAGTGCGACTTTGCCAATGACCCCGACTGCGCGGATTTGTCGTCTTTCACGGTTGGATCAAATGCTGCGTCTTTGTCGACGGATGCATTGAACTGCTCAAGCGTTGCCAATGCGGCGGCTGCGTCTAGTCCATCACATTGCGCAAGCAGGCTGGGCAAATCGTTTGCTTCTTTAAAATGCGCATCATCAAAACGGTATTCTGCGTAAAGCAGATCAAAGACCTTGGCGTCAAAAATCTGCCATGCCCGCTGGCCGGGCTGTTGTAGAACGGCACGCCCAAATTGGGCGTAGGTGTAGTTACGGAAATCGATGCCTTCATCGACAAAGCGTTCGCCATTTTCATTCAGCATGACGCCAAGGAAATAGCTGATCTTGCGGTAGTTCTTGCGCTCGCCATGCGGAATATCAAGGTTGCCGTAATTCTTCATGAAGTAGTCCATCGGGGTCGCGTGACAGCCATCAAAGCGACCGTATTTTTGCGCACCAACAGACCATGCCGCGGTCAAACCGTCGCCTGTATTGTGCGGTGTGCCGCGGACCTTTGCATGCTTCCATTCGTCCCCAATAAGGGCAACGCGCATGTCTACGTTGCTTTCAAATCCGCCACAGGCAAGGATGACTGATTGTGCGTGTAACGTCGTTCCATCGGCGAGTGTAACACCCGTGATCGCGCCATCGCTCTCGATCAAACCAACAAATTCCGCATTGTAACGCAGCGTGCCACCAAGCCTTTCAAAGGCTGCAAGCTCCATATCAAACAGGCCAACACCTTCGTTTTCGGCAGCCAATGTTAGACCACCCCAAAAGATGATTTTACCATCTTTTTCAAAGCTCTGGCGCGCCCAAATCGGCTCGTACGTGACGCCGTGGCCAGCAAGCCAGTGCATCGTTTCATAGCTTTGAGACACAAGGATTTCTTGTTCCGGTGTCAGGGGTGCGCCGTCATTAAAGCCCAGCAAGTCGGCCTTAAATTTCTCTTGCGTATAGCTACCAAAGTCAGCGCGCGGCACACGCGCGTCATCGGGGTGGGCCAGAAGAGGCAGCAATGCGTCGCTGTCCTCATAGGCAAACCGCATCGCGCCTGCGGTGTATTTCGTGTTGCCGCCGCTCATGTCTTTATCAGCTTTTTCGATCATCAAGACGCGCGATCCCTGTTCGCAGGCGGCAATGCCTGCGGTCAGCGCCGCGTTGCCTGAGCCTACAATAATTACGTCCCAAATATCTGACATGATCGATTCCTTGCGTGTATTGTATCCACGTGTATACAATGCGAAGGGCGAACAGCAAGGCAGAAGATGCAGACAGCTTATGACCAACTTTTCCAAGCGATTGAACGCGGCGTGTTCAAGTCCGGCGACCGCTTATTGGAGACCGAGCTTGCCGCGCATTTTGGGGTCAGTCGCACGCCAATCCGCGAGGCCATCCGCAGGCTTGAGGCCGAGGGTATCGTCGAACACAAACCCCGCGTGGGTGCCGTTGTGCGCACGCTTGGCCAACAAGAAATCGTCGAGCTTTATGAAATGCGTATCGTGCTGGAAACCACCGCTGCCGCAATGGCTGCGAAACATGCATCAGGCGCAGAAATCCGCACTTTGGAGGGTCTGAATACGGCAATGACCGAAACGGCGGACGACCCTGTGCAAGTCGCAGTTTTGAACCGCAAATTTCACCGCTGCATCATGGAGGCCGCGCGCAATCAGTTCCTGTCGCAAAGTTATCAAGCGCTGTCTCATGCGTTGATCCTTTTGGGCAAAACGACGCTTGAAACACCCGATCGCGTGAGCGCCGTTACGGCCCAGCACACAACGATTATTGCTGCATTGGCATCGGCTGATCCTGACGCTTCGTCTGATGCGATGCGCGCGCATATGGAGACTTCACTGGATCACCGTTTGAAAGCGCTGCACATTGGTTCGTAAGCTTGCCTTGACCCATGCTGTCAGCCTCGCGGGGGCGCTTGGTTTCCTTTGGCTTCACCTGCCTTTGCCATGGCTATTCGGGCCGATGTTCAGTTGCTTGGTGGCCGCGCTGTGCGGAGCACAACTGGTCACAATCAAGTGGGTAGGCGATGCGATGCGCACGATCCTTGGCGTCGCTGTTGGCGCGACGGTCACGGTCGGCTTCTTGCTATCGCTTCCCGGTTTTTGGGACACGCTGCTGATCGTTCTTATCATGGTCATCGCAATCGGGATCATTGGTGTTTGGTTTTTCCGGCGCTTTGCGGGTTACGATTTTCCAACCGCATATTACGCATCCATGCCGGGCGGATTGCAGGACATGATCGTGTTTGGCGAGGAAGCAGGCGGCAATGTACGGGCCATTTCCTTGATCCACGCGACCCGCGTTTTGGTCATCGTGGTCCTTTTGCCCGCGATCCTGACGCTGTACTGGGGCGCTAATTTGGATCGACCGCCGGGCGCATCAATTGCGACCTTTGAGGTGGACCAAATCATCATTCTTGTCGTCTGCGCGATTGCAGGTTGGCAAATCGCCAAGCGGGTTGGTGTGTTTGGCGCGTCCATCCTTGGGCCACTGATCTTGACCGCGATCGCCAGCCTAGCAGGCATCCTTCACACCAGACCCCCAACCGAGGCGATTTGGGCCGCGCAATACTTTATCGCAATTGGCATTGGCACGAAATACGTCGGCATCACCGCGCAAGAACTGCGGCACGATGTGGCGGCGGGACTGGGCTTTTGCCTAGCGTTGCTCGCCCTGACACTCGCCGTTGTCTATGGTGTGCTGGCGCTTGACCTTGCGCCACCAATCGAGACGATTTTGTCCTACGCACCCGGCGGGCAGGCAGAGCTGGTGGTTCTCGCGCTGATCGTCGGGGCCGACATCGGCTTCGTCGTAGCACACCACCTGTTTCGGATATTCATTGTGATCCTTGGTGCGCCTTTTATGGCGCGCTTTTTTGATCCCAAACGTCAGGATTGATCATGTGGATCGGTGCGCCGTCGCGGTAGGCTACGACCTGATCGAAGATGTCCGAAAACTGTATCTCAAATTCATCCTCGGTCACAAAACCAATGTGCGGGGTGCAAATGACGTTCGGGTGGGTCAGCAGCGGGTCGTCTGCCTGCGTGATAGGTTCGGCGTCAAAAACGTCCAAGGCGGCACTTCCCGGGCGCCCTGCATTCAGTGCAGCCAACATCGCATGTGGCGCGATCAGTCCAGCACGTGACGTATTCACGAAAAGCGCATCGGGGCGCATCTGACCCAAATCATTGGCGGTGATAATCCCACGCGTCGCAGGTTTCAAACGCACATGAACAGAGATAACATCCGGCGTGGCAAAGAAGGCCTCGCGACTTGTTGCGACTGCCTTGCCATCTGTCTTCGCGCGCGCGCGCCCCTCTTCGGAAGACCACCAAGTGACGTTCATGCCAAAGGCGTTTGCATAACCTTCAACCGTCTTCGCGATGCGCCCATACCCATAAAGCCCCAGCGTGCGCCCTTGCAGCGTTTTGCCGACACCCATTTGCCAACGCCCTGCTTGCATGTTTGCCATCTGCTGCGGGATTTGGCGCATCGCAGCAAGGATCAGGCCCCAAGTATGTTCAGCCGCCGCAAAGCTAGGCGTGCCCGCATGCATGTTCGAGCACAGCAAAATGCCATTCGCGTTACAGGCGTCAACGTCGACGTGCGGATAAACACTGCGCTGCGAGATCAGTTTTAGGTTCGGCAGCTGGTCCAAGATGCGGGCCGACATCGTGCTGCGTTCACGAAACAGCACCACCGCGTCAAACGGTTTCAGCCGCGCGGCTAGCTTGTCAGGGTCCGGTTCGTGATCGGTGAAAACCGTCACATCAATGCCGTCGAGTTTCGTGAAACACGGCAGGCCGCGCAAGGTATCGAACCAGTCGTCCAAAATTGCGAGCTTCATTTGACGCCATCCCATACACGTGCCGGAACAAAGAGTTCGCCCGCGGCCAGCTTGCGGCAGGTCCGCACCAAACCGGCGGAGTTGTGGTGAAACGTTCCGCCCTGCATGTCGAAATCCACCAGCACATCCATCAACCCCATCGGGTGTTCAAGCGTGACGGTTGCGGGTCCTTTGGTCGGGCGTTCCAACAATCCGTCGGCCACCGTGCCGGGCGTCAGCGCGCAAGAGGCCAAACATTGGCTGCCCGTGACGGCCATGGTCGGGTGCGCGGACCATGGCATAAAGTAGCGCGTGCTGATTGTGCCGCCTTGAGTTGGCTTGGACAGCAACCCGAACTTCGGCGTGACCGATTTGGTGCAATCGCCCATGCCCATCGCGTGGCCAGCCTGAATACGGATCGCCTCCATTCGGTCAAAAAAGGCGCGGTTGGCGTCAAGCTCTTCGCGGGTTTCTTGGCCCGTTAGGCCGAAATCGCTGGCTTTTGCGATGACCATCGGCATGGCGACGTCCATGCAGGTGACGTCGATGCCATCAAAGTGGTCAATCAGGTTTCCAGTGGGCAAGAATGCTCCTGTCGATGACCCTGCTACCTTCATGAAATTCAACGAAACCGGCGCGGCGGTTCCCGGAACACCGTCGATTGCTGTGTCGCCTTCATACGAAATCTGGCCACCCGGTGTTTGCACCTGTGCCACGACCTGCGCCCCTGTGTTGGTTGCGCGGATGCGCACCTGGGTCACAGGATCAATCGGGTCGACCAACCCCATCTCAATCGCGGCTGAGGCGACGCCGGACAAGATATTCCCGCAGGTCGGCTTAAAATCGACGGTTTTGTCTTCGACGCTGACCTGCGCAAAAAAGTAATCAACATTGGCCCATGCGTCATCGGATTTTGACAGCATCGCGACCTTGGTGGTTACGGCGTTGCCGCCACCGATACCGTCGATATTCAGCGGATGCCCAGACCCCACAGCTGCGATTAAGACCTGCGCCAAGGTCTCGCGGTCATTTGGTAAATCCGCGCTGTTAAAGTATGGGCCGCGCGATGTGCCACCGCGCATAAAGACAAAAGGGATTGCGGTTTGGGTCATGTGAACGGCCACGGCAGATCAAAGTAGGATTGCAGTAGTCCGGGCGGGAAATCGCGGTTCAGCAGCCACGCCATCGACATCATGAACAACAGACCCGCAGCGGCAAAGAGCACTGTTTGCATCCAACCTAATCCTGCGCGGACACGCAGGAACGACACCAAGAACACGGCCAACGCAATGATGAAGCCGGTCAGCGACGTCAGGATCAGCAAGAATGCAAACCACGCAAGCGTTGGCCACAGACCATAGGTGTTGTCCGCCGTAGCCGCGCCCGTTTCACCATCTGCGAACAGCGTGTGGGTTTCATCCGCCAGCATCATCTGCGCCAGCAAAATCAGCGCGCCGATCAGCGATACGCTGGCCACAAATACGGGGAACACGCGGTCAGTCCACGCGTAATCAGGGATCGTGGCGGCGTCGTATAGCGCATAGGAAATGAACCCAAGAACCACCAGCAGAAACACCATGGGCGCGCGTTTACCACCTGATGGCACGTCGCCTTCGGCAAGGATGTTCTTGGCTTGGCGCAGACCGATGACGACCGACAGAACCGTGATGACGATCAGGGTGATAGTGATCCAAGAAAACAGATATTCCATCCCCGTTTCCCAGCCTTGGCGGAACTTGATGCCTTGGATTTGGTAAGCATTGTTCGAATAATTCTCGACCGGCGTAGACAGCACAAAGCCGATCAGAAATGCAGGGCGCGACCAGTCGAACCGTTTCATCATGATGCCAAGGAAACCGACAGCGAACAGCGCCACGAGGTCCATCAAGTTCTGCCCGCTTTGGAAGGCCGCGAAAGCGATGACCATGAAAATAAACGGCGCAAGCAGTGCGAAACGGATGTTCGTCAGCTTTGCAATACCACCCGACATTGCGATGCACAAAATAGTGCCCACAACATTGGCCAAGGCCAAAAGCCAGACGATGGAATAGACGAAATCTAGGTTATTTTCCAACAAGCTGGGGCCGACGTCGATACCATTGCCCAGCAAGGCCAAGGCACCAATGAAGATCGCCATAGATCCCGAACCGGGGATGCCAAACAGTAGCGTCGGTACAAGCCCACCGCCCTCTTTCGCGTTGTTGGAGCTTTCCGGCCCGATGACGCCGCGCACATCACCTTTGCCAAACTGGTCCTTGCCTTTGGCGGTTTGAATGGTGTGCCCATAGGCGATCCAGTCAACGACGGACCCGCCAAGTCCGGGGATCACGCCGACAATAACGCCGATGATGGAACAGCGCGCAGACAGCCATTTGTTCGCCCACCAGTCCTTGATGCCAAGCATCCAACCACCACCCAAAGTCTGACGGTCGCTAATGGCTTTATCCTTGCGCAGCAGTGCGACGATTTCAGGGATCGCGAAAATGCCCAGACCGACGATGACCAATTTTAGGCCGTCCGTCAGGTAGGGGAAATCATAGCTCGACATGCGCAGTTCGCCATTGAACGGGCCTTCGCCGATTGAGCCAACCAGCAAGCCCAAACCGGCAGCAACAATGCCCTTGATCGCGATGCGCCCTGCGAGGATGCCAACCATCGACAGGCCGAAGATGGAGACCATCAAAAGCTCGGGTGATTGAAATTCTAACACGATGGGACGGGCGATCAGGATAAAGATCGTCAGGAACGCCGCCCCGACCAACCCACCGAATAATGAGGCTGAGAAGGCGGCAGACAATGCACGCGCAGCTTGGCCCTTTTTTGCCATCGGGAAACCGTCAAGCACCGTGGCTTGCGACGCCGACGATCCCGGAATGCCCATCAAAACGGATGCAAAGGTGTCAGACGTTGGGACAACGGCAACCATGCCGATCATCAGGGCAAGCCCCAAGATCGGGTCCATGCCAAACATGAAAGGCAGCAACAAAGACAGGCCCGCGATGCCGCCAAGGCCCGGGAAAATGCCGATGGCAAGCCCCATGCACACGCCCATCACGAGATAGCCCAGCACCACAGGTTGCAGGATTTGCGCCCATGCTGACCCGAGGGCCGGTAATGCCTCTAAGACAATTTCCACGCGTCGCCCCTAAACTGATTGCTTAAGAAAACACCCCCGCCGTACATGGCAGGGATGTTCAATAAGCAGTCGGATTAGTTCAGCTCGACGCCGAAATCTTCTTTCAGCCAGTTCTGAACCCATGCGCGCGCGCTGTCATCGACAGTGATCGCGGCAGACAATGCGGCGGCTGCATCGTCGCCAGTATACATTGGGTATTTGCCAAGACGCTTTGCCGAGATTTCAGCGAAATCATCACGTGCACCGATGGCTGCGAACGCTGCGCTGAATGTGTCGACGATTTCTTGGTCAGTGCCAGCAGGCAAGAACGCGATCTTTTGTGATGGGAAGCCGGCCACGAAGAACGCTTTCCACGCATCCCACTGCTCGCCAGATGTTTCACAGCCGTCTGTTGCTTCGCAGACTTCTTTGAATGTTGGCATGTCAGGGAATGTTGGGTCGCGCACAATGTTGCCCGCCGCATCGATAGAGCCCCAAGTCATCATTGGAACGGCTGTGCCTGCTTCGACAAACGCCGCAGAGCCACCCAGATAGCCGGATGATGTTTGGTAATCGATTGTCGCTTCGCCGCTTTCAAACATCTTGCGACCGTCGCCGCGACCTTTGATGCCCAACACGTGTTCTACGTTCATGCCCAGCATTTCCCATGCCAGCGCAGGGATCAGGTCAAGGCGTGTTGCACCTTGGTTGCCGTAGATGAACGTCATGTCCTGCAGGTTGTTGGCAGAGCCATCAAACAAAGCGCCTGCTTCGGCGTTTAGGTAGGCCACGCCGCCCGTGCCGGATGCCATCACTGGGTTCCAGTCGTTGTATTCATAGCGCACGCGTGGATCGCCCAATAGATATGGGAATTGCGTTGAACCGGACGAGCCGAACATCACTGTGCCGTCGCCGCCTGTCTGTTCTTGGAACCAGTTCGCACCTTTTGTGGAACCCGCACCTGGCATGAATTTCACTACCACGGTTGGGTTGCCTGGCAATTCTTCCGACAGAAGTGGCGCAAAGAAGTTTGCCCATTTTGCAGACCCGCCAGTTTCCGAGAATGGGATTGTCCATTCGATTGTTTTGCCGCTCATGTCGACTTCGGCGCTAACAGGTGCTGCGAAAGCTGCGGTTGCAGCCACTGCCATCGCCACACGGCATGTAAATTTGGATAGTGTCATTTTATTCCTCCCTGTGCGTGGTCGTGCCACGCAGAACCTTTGTACCCAAAGCGAATTTCCGCCCTTGATTCCTCAACCTTGCTTGCCCAACCTTGCACGAAGCTTGCGGGGATCAATAAAAGTGCGATTTGCAGTCGTCGAAGACAACAAAACCTTGGCCAATGGCATCGCGCATCAATTGCGCGATCAAGGGCATGCTGTTGACGTGTTGCACGACGGCGCAGAGGCTTTGGCGTTCATTCAAAACGATGGCGCCGATCTTGTGATCCTCGATTTGAACCTGCCATCGATGGACGGTTTAGACGTTCTGAAAGGCTTGCGCAAAGCAGGCCACGTCATGCCGGTCATTTTGCTGACAGCGCGCGGCGATCTGGATGATCGTGTTGCAGGGCTGGACGCGGGTGCCGACGATTACCTGATCAAGCCGTTCGATATGGAAGAGCTTGACGCACGCATCCGTGCCTTGATCCGCCGCAAACCACTGCAAGAAAGTGAAGGCGCGCAAAGCGGCAAAGTGCGCTTTAGTCGCACGGGCCGTACGCTGCAATTGGACGGACAAGACGTAGCGTTGACACGCAAAGAACTCGGTGTGTTCGAATGCCTTTTTGAACGGTCCAACCAGATCGTATCCAAGACGCAGATCGCGGATCATCTGTATGGCATTGGCGCTGAAATCGAAGAACGCGTTGTCGAAGTCTACGTCTCGCGCCTTCGTAAGAAATTATCGAGCGGCGGCGTTGTGATCAAGTCAGCGCGCGGTCTGGGTTATATGATGGACGTGCCGTCGTGACGTGGTTTGGTCACTCACTACGGCTGCGTTTGTCGGTTCTCATTTTGTTACCTCTGCTGATTGTGTCGGCCTTCGCCGTGGTCTGGCGGTTTGACAATGCGCGCACAACAGCCGAGGGGATTTTTGATCGCAACCTCGTCATGCTCAGCCTTGCCGTGTCCCGTGATGTTGCCTTTTCAGGCGGTGATACGCTGTCTGAAACGACGTCAAATCTGTTTCGGGACGCGACCGGCGGCACGGTTTACTACCACGTCTATGGACCCGACGGCAGCTTCGTGACCGGCTATTCATCGCCACCCGTGCGGGACGCTGATGTCATTCTTGCACCAAACACGCCGCTATTGTTTGACGCGATCCACCAAGGCGCACCCGTGCGCGCTGCCAGCCTGTCTGAACGCGCAAACATTGACGGGATCACCGGCACATCGGTTGTGACGGTCTGGCAGCAGCTACAGCCGCGCAAGGACTTTGCACAATCATTGGCCTTGCAGGCGCTGTTTCTTGCCTTGCTTCTTGTTGCGACGGTCGCCGCTGTGGTGTTCTTCGGCATTCGCCTCGGATTGCGGCCTTTACAACAGTTAGAGGCCGCGATCCAAAAGCGTTCATCAACCGATCTTAGCCCGATAGAGCGGCAGATCCCGCTAGAGGCCGCAGGGATTGTCGGGCGACTGAATGACTTGTTCAGCAGGTTAACAGACGCGCAATCTGCCAAGGATCGCCTAATCTCGAACGCGGCACACCAATTGCGTAACCCTGTGGCCGCGATCCACACGATGGCACAGGCGATTGAAACCGCGACAACCCATGCAGACAGCCAAAAGCGCGCAGCAGAGCTTGTTTCAGAAACACGTCAAACCATGCGGCTGACCCAGCAAATGTTGTCGCTTGAACGCTTGCAAGGCAAAGAGCCAATGCTGACAAGGCATGACCTTAATGACGTTGTCCAAAATCTCGCGACCCGTTTAGGCCCAAGAATTTTGAAAGCAGACGTCGCATTCGAGGTTGATTTGCCTGACATCAGCCCGGTTCTGCAACTGGACGAAACTCTCTTGGCTGAGGCTGTCACAAACCTCGTTGAAAATGCGCTCCACCATGCGGGTCCGTCGTTATCTTTCATCCGACTGGAGCTTGTCCACTTAGCAAACCAGGTCGTGATTTCTGTTGAAAACGATGGCTGTCTGATTGCCCCTAAAACCGCCGAACACATATTCGAGCGGTTTTCCCAAGGCAGCGAAAGCCAAGGCGCCGGATTGGGCCTTGCAATAGCGCAGGAAGTCGCCCGACGACACGAAGGTCAAGTCGTCCTAAAACCGCGACCAACGACCCGATTTGAGATACATTTGAGTTTAAGATGACACATGACCGCTTCTAGCCGATGAGGTTTAGCGGAGCATTTCAAGATACCTATCCTAAACGCGTGCCCGCTTACCTACGCCCGTATGTGCGATCTCGCACCCGCAGCTAATGTCAGCTTCTCGCCCTTGCTGCGTTTCGCTGCATGCGCAGCATAGAAAAGGCGGCCGTTGGCCGACAAACGGCCAAGGTCGGTTTTGTCCGCGGTGCGGTCATCCGCCCCTGCTAAAATGCTGCATACAGCACGAACGTCCGCAATGCGGGCTGCTGGCGCGGCATTCGAGTACCCCCGCGAACGGCGGCAAAGGGCCGTCGACCACCAAACTGCCGCTAGACAAGCAAACCGTTTTCTCCGGGACTC
>CAZJAW010000016.1:0-13996 GCA_964544035.1 uncultured Rhodobacterales bacterium | reverse complement strand
AAGCCGATATTCGCTGCAAGCGCAAAGGTCGAGCTTCAGCACGGCAAAAGCAGTCGTTGGCAGTTTTAATTGCTGCGATCTGCATTACCAACTGAAATGCGCAGAAAGCGGGACTACCTGTATCCTAACCTATAGCCTAAGAGCACTTTCACATCTCTTGGACATGACTATAGCCAGTGGATATAGTGTCTTGGCTATTACTTTTGAAATGAAGGCACCTATCAGAACTTCTTGAGCCGCAGCACCATTGATGCGTGCAAAATGAATAAGAGACTCGGAACCAGAACCAGTTGTCGCTAGCTAAACGTTACTCCTTCACACTCAAGTTAAGATCCAACTGACAGACGCAATGACACCATTGAATTTTCATGTCTGAGCGTCGTCTGGAAGAGGATGAGAAGAAGACCCCTCATTCCACGGCGTTTGCGCTGAAATACTCGCCGTCATACCTCCCTGATCACAACGGACATACCGTGAAAACCATGGGCGATGGTCTTTAGGCCAAGTTTTACGTTGTTGAGGACACGGTAGCCGCAGCTTGCTCTTTTCGACGGGTTCTTTCTTGCACGCAATCAACGAATGCTACCCTTTCGAATTGGCGTCCAAATGGGCGAGATTTCCCGACGCCCACCCAAAGCAATGAAACCGGGTTCGCCATGTCCGAACGGCCCAACAGCCTATGACTATCTTCTGTGCGCCACCGAGGCGCTAAACACCTGGGCACTAGTCTATGCTATGCCTTGGCTGGAGAAGGGAATTGAACGATCGCCAAACTAGGGTAAGGCACAGGCGCGGCAGGCGTGAACCAACACGGTGAACACCGTCTTGGCCGGGAATGCGGACAGTGCTGCGATCCGTGCTGAAACAATCAATTTCGCGACGAGGGTGCTAGCGCATACCACAAATGATCCCTAGGATGAGGGCTGTGTATCATATGTTCTGTCGTTTCATGGCGAAGACACAGAGAATGTCTTCCAGCAACTGCGGGCTGCTGGGCTGAAGCAGTGAAACTTTTGGTCGGTCTAGGGTAAGTCTTTATACGGCTCTTATTGTGACACCAGGATTGTCGGTGCCGCCGTCAAAGTCGCTGAAAGCAATTGCCAACTTTATTGACGGGCGGACCCGTCAATATCATGATCAATTGACGAAAGCTGCGAAACATCAGCATAACGCACAAGATTTCATAATGGACGTAGCAGAGCGCGCGTTTGGTGCTGATGAATTATGGTCGGTGAGAAAGAAAGCGGCATGCGCGCCCTGATCACGCAACACACGCAGGACTAAACCGCACTTGCCGTCAATTTTGGGAAGAAAAGACATATGAAACTGAAAATTTGGGCGATGGCCGCAACACTCGTCGCAACGCCGTTTACAACACTGGCAGACAGCTACAATGTAACGGTCGCGGCCGGACATCCGCCCGTCTTTCGCTGGATCAAGATGATCTCGGAAGTATACATCCCAACCGTCACCGCAGAGCTTGAGGCCGCGGGTCACAGCATCACTTTTTCGGAACAATATGGCGGCGCGCTGGCCAAGGTCGGAGAGGAACTCGAGGCAGTAGAAGCCGGTCTGGCCGAAATTGGCACCTGTCAGCCCCTTTTTGATCCGGCAAAACTGGCAGTGCAGAACGTAACGTATTACACACCATTTACATCGTCCGATTTGCGTAAGGTGTCAGAGGTCATTGACGAAATGCACACCAATCTGCCCGCGATGACAGAAGCCTATGCCGACAACGGGGTCGTCTATATCGGTACGCCGATTGTGATTGATGACTACCTGATCATGACCAATTTCCCCGTGAACTCACTGGCGGACCTGGAAGGGCGGAAAATTGCAGCACCAGGTGCGGCAATCAACTGGCTCTCGGGTACTGGCGCCGTTGGGGTCGCTGGCAATCTTACTACCTACTACAACGAGCTAAAAACAGGTGTTTATGACGGCGTGATCGTCTTTGCCTCTGCTGCACTGCCGAGCAAGCTGTTTGAGGTTGCACCCTACATCACCAAGGTCGGTCTGGGCGCGCAATTTGCCGGGTCGCTTTGTGCGAATGCAGACTGGTACGCGTCCTTACCGGATGAGGTCAAAGCGGCCATGGATACGGCCGCAGATGCAACGCAGGACTGGTATGAAGACCAGTTAGAGGCCGCCGCCGCCGCGTTCCTTGTCAAGATGGGTGAGGCCGGTGCCACAGTTCAGGATGCCCCCGAAGGCATGCGCGACGCGTGGGCGACGGGGATGGACAACGCCGCACGCGAATGGGCCAATGGGTTGGATGCCAAGGGCCAGCCAGCCTCTGAGGTGCTGTCAGCTTACATGAACGCCATGCGCGCAGCGGGTGCGACCCCCCTGCGTAACTGGGACAGCGAATAACTCATGTCCCACGCGGAAAAGCCGCAGCGCGAGGCGCTGCCGCTACGCATTCTGGATCATGTAACGCAAGCGTTGAACGTCGCGGGGTCCTTGCTAATCCTGTTGTTGATGGTTCTTGTGGGGCTGGATGTTGCGGGCCGTAATCTGTTTGCGTCACCGATCAGCGGCGTGCCGGAACTGGTGACCTTGTCCATTGTGGCGATCGTTTTCCTGCAAATCCCCGCAGCGCTACGGCAGGGGCGCATGACCCAGTCAGAGGCTTTTCTGAACTGGCTGCACCGGGCCGCGCCCGCGTTGGGCAAAGCACTGGCCACGGTGTTTGATCTTGTGGCCATGGCGCTGATCTGGGTGATCGTGCGCGCCACCTGGTCGATCTTTACCCGCGCATGGGAGCGGGACGAATTTGTCGGCGCGGTCGGCGATTTTACTGCGCCGGTCTGGCCGGTCAAACTGATCCTGATTGTCGGGGGTTCGGTGCTGATCCTGCAATTCGCCGCCCGGATCTGGAGGCGGTTTGCACAATGACAGCCTTTGACATCGGCCTCATGTCATTGGTGGCAATGTTCGTTACCGTGATGGCGGGGATGTTTGTGCCGATTGCGCTAATGTGCTGCTCTTTTGTGGGCGTCTGGGCGATCAAGGGCTCGCCCATGCTGGCATCCAAATTGTTGGCGCTGGCGGCAAATGATGCGATTTCCAGTTACTTTTTCGGGGTTGTTCCGCTCTTTGTGTTGATGGGCTTTGTCGTGTCAGAGGCGGGCTTTGGCCGCGATGCGTTTGACGTTGCCAACGCGGCATTTCGCCGGATGCGTGGCGGGCTTGCTGTCGGTACTGTAGGGGCGAATGCAATCTTTGCCGCGATCACGGGCATCTCGATTGCGTCAGCGGCGGTCTTTACCAAGATCGCAGTCCCGCAGATGATCCGTCACGGGTATACGCCGCGATTTGCCACCGGTTTGGTCGCAGGCTCTTCTGTGCTCGGCATGTTGATCCCGCCATCGCTGTTGTTGATCCTCTTTGGCATTCTGGCGGAACAGTCCATCGGCGATCTGTTTATTGCCGGGATTGTGCCGGGGCTGTTGCTGGCGGTCTTTTTCTCGGTGGGGATTGTTGTGATGGCGACCCTATTTCCCAACTTTGTTGGGCAACCGCAGGATCAGGATCAACCAAATGAGGGCGCGACAAGTCTGCTAGCCAAGGCAGCACCCATTACCGGGTTGATCCTATTGGTGCTGGGCGGGATCTACGCAGGCGTATTTACCCCGGTCGAGGCAGGGGCAATGGGCGCCATTGGTGCCTTGGCGCTTGGTTTTGTCATGGGACGCCTGTCCCTTAAATCGCTCTGGACCGTGTTGGTGGAAACCGGCCTTGTTACGGCCACGGTCTGTTTTCTGATCATCGCCGCACAGATGTATTCGCGGATGCTGGCCCTGTCGGGCGTTCCCGCAGGGTTGGGGTCATTCGTCACCGAGGCCGAGCTGGGCCTTTGGGGTATATTGCTGATCTACTGCGCCATCGTGATTGCGATGGGCATGATCCTGGATAGCTCCTCAATCATGCTGATCCTTGTGCCCCTGATGTTGCCCGTCATTATACCAATGCAGGTTGATCTGGTCTGGTTCGGGATCATTACGGTTCTAGCCGTTGAAATCGGCCTGCTGACCCCGCCCTTTGGTCTGTCCGTCTATGTCATCAAAGCTACGCTGGATGACCCCGACATCAGCCTTGGTGACATTTTTCGCGGTGCCGCCCCCTTTGCCCTGATCATGGTGCTGGTGCTGGCGCTTGTTCTGATCTTTCCATTCCTCGCGACGGGGCTCTTGTGATGCCCCTGCGCGCCCTAAGTAGAAGGAGCTTACGCTATGCCCCGACGGTATATTGATCTGTCTGTGTCACTGGAAACCGGTGTCGCCTCGGACCCGCCGATGATGCTGCCCGAGATCGACTACATGGATCACCAGCAAACCGCAGAGCAAGTGATGATGTTCTTCCCCGGCCTGCAAAAAGACGACCTACCCGGTGGTGAGGGATGGGCCATCGAGCGGTTGAGCATCGCCAGCCATAACGGCACACATGTTGACGCACCCTATCACTACCATTCGACAATGGACAAAGGGCAGCGCGCGATGACTATTGACGAGGTGCCGCTGGACTGGTGCTTTGGCAATGGTGTGAAGTTCGACTTTCGCAATCTGCCTGATGGCCATGTGGTAACCCCTGACGAGATCGACGCAGAGCTGGCCCGCATTGGACACGCGTTGCAACCTTTGGATATCGTAGTTGTCAACACTTCGGCCGGGGCGGCCTATGGCGCGGCAGACTACCTGATGAAAGGGTGTGGATTTGGTCGGGATGCGACGAACCATCTGACATCTATGGGCGTGCGCATGGTGGGCACCGACGCTTGGAGCTGGGACGCCCCATTTGGCCACACGGCACAAGCCTATGCCAAGACTGGTGACGCCTCGATCATCTGGGAAGGGCACCGCGCGGGCATGGATCAAGGATACTGTCAGATCGAAAAGATGGCGAACCTCGACCTGTTGCCGGACACCGGCTTCACCGTCTCGGCCTTTCCTTTCAAGATCAAAGCCGCCTCTGCCGGGTTCACCCGCGCCGTTGCGATTATTGACGCATAAGCGATGCGACCGGGAACGGTTTCACCCGAAGAGAGCCAGCGCATTGTGGCGGATCTTGGCGATGACCGAATGCTGGTCCTGCAGGCCGCCACCCGTCCTATGGCTGCGGTTTGGGACTCGGCCAGAAAACACTAGCCGGCACGGCGTGTTGCGCAGCGAGGACTATGTAATGATCAACGGTGCATAGTCTGAACAGACTGTAGCTCTTCGACCTCGCGCAAATTTTTACTGCACCAAGGCCCCGTTCGCTAGGCAGGCTCAGACCCCAAGGCCAAGATACATTACTGCCAAGGGCACGGGTGACACCGCAATCATAACCGTCACAAAGGTCGAAAGTGGCGTGAAGATCCCGCTTAGTCCCGCGAGGATCATGATACCGCCCCCACCGCCGATGATGGAGTTCCCCGGCGTATTCACAGCAACCGCCATCGCGATATAGCGGTATCGCAACGCCATAGGAAGAACGCGCTTTGACTGGCCTTTCAACAGCATCGCGATACGCGCGTCCTTTGACAACGGGGCTGCACGGGCCACCAACTCAGCGGCGCGGCGCAGTCTCAAGGCCCACAAAAGACGTTCAAGCACGGTGATGGGCAAAAACCGTCCGATCGTGAACGCCAACATCATCGCCGCAACGGTGCAGACATAGATCAAAGGCGCAATGGCCGCCCCAAACCCGGCAAGCAGTGCGATCCCAATCTCTGCGCCCGGCACAAATGGCGTCGCCAGAAGCCCGACATAGGCCACCGCACCAAACATAATCGCCTTGTGGACCTGCTGTTCGTTGTCGGGCCGGACCTGAAGGTCCAGCGCTTCGCGGATCATATGCACGCCCCATGTGGCCAGCAGAATGAACCCGATCAGAATGCAGAATCTGATCGTCAGGCTGGGCAGCGTCAGGCCCTGTGACGTGTTGCGCACTGCCTTAGCCAGTCAACGCCTCAGATGGCATAGCGGTACCCGACCCCCGAATCTGTATCTGATTGGTCCAATACCAACGCCGGGTTGTCCACGTCACGTCAATGTTAACCTCATCCCCTGAGACCGTCCCATACCAAACGACGGTGTGGGGGGCGTCCGGGCAAAGGGCCGTTGCCGTGAAATGGATCACACCATCCACCTCTTTGGTCTGGTAATCGGACCAGCCAAAATTGCAGTATTCCTCGCAATCAGTCGACTGAAACGTCCCATCGCGAAACACGATCTCGTCCTCTAGCTCCGCGCCACTGGACAGGTCCTTGCCATTGACCCGGAACGTCATGCCGTCAAGCGCATCCGTTGTCGCCCAGTCCCCTTGCGGAATGGCCAGATCAGGGATGTCTTCGTTCATCACTGACAGGGTTGCAGCGCCCGTGCCAAATGTCGCAACCGCGATTGCGGCGATTTGTAAAAGTTGCGTCATTGAATACTCCGTAAAATGTCTTGTTCAGCATGTGGGCGCGGAACACCGCACCCATCGTTTAGCTGTCGCCGACTTTGCGACGATCAGATCCCACACCTAAGTATTGGTGCAACTTTTGCGCCGCTTCAGGCTCACAAAGCCCGCAAACCCCGACAGCAAAAGCAATCCGCCAGCGGGCAAAGGAACCTGTGACAGAACAGGGCTTGCGTCACCCGCGACAATTGAAACCTGATCAATCAAGCCCGTGACGGCGATTGACCCCGTGAGGCCATTGCTATCATCTAGCTGGAAAACGCTGTCTAAGCTGCCAACGCTTATGGGCACCGCTGGCGATAGCGCACCGGGCGGATTTGTCGACGTGAACTGGTTTGTTGCAAGGAACGAGCGCGCGAACCCTCTCTTCCAGGCGACACCAGCGAACGTGAAGCCACCAGTGGGGACGTCCATTGTAAACGCATCGAAGACAGGCCCCGGAATAGTAGGCCATTCAGCATCGTTAAAAACGAGCAATCGCGCGAAATTTTCGAAGCTCAGGATTTCGCCATTGACGCTTAGCGTGACTTTGGTGGGAAAGTATTGTGCTCTTGTTGGGGTACCATTGAACGGTGTGGCAGTCGATTCGTAAACTGCGGCTGCTACGAATGTATCCCCAAGAGCGATATCAGACTGTGCAAAACCATCGCCAAAATCGGACGTAAACGTGCCCGACGCCAGATAGGTGAATGTGGCGGCGGTGGCGCTCGACGCTGCTCCGATGGCAAGGCCTGCTGCCAGTACTAATTTACAAATGCCGTTCATTATTTTGTCTCCAAGGAAGCGTCCCTTGGACCAAACGGCACATGCGGGGGCTTTGGCTATAAGTTCAGTTAAAAAGTTATAAAAATGGGGCGGGAAAAATGATTATCGCAGCGCATCCGCTGCGTCGGGGTCTGTCTGTCCAGCGGCCACCTGAAAAAACGTATGCGCGCGTGTCTGATAATCTTCATTGGAACTGAGCCAGCGCCCCGCCAGACGTGCCTCAGCCAGCTTTGGTGCGCTTTGCGCAACTTGCTGAAAAAGCGCTGTTGCCCTGTCGATCCGGCCTGCGCCAACATGGGCGATGGCCCCCAGAACGAGGGCGCTCGCACTTTCTGAGGCCTGTACAAGAGCCGTTTCGGCGGCTGTCGCTGCGGCGTCATAATTGCCTGCCGCAAACTGTGCAAACCCCAAGGCACATAACATCGAACCGCGCGCCGGATCGCGTGGGCTGCGGCGCAATCCCGCTTCGGTCAAAGCTACGCCGTTGGCCACATCGCCATTGATCGCCTCGTAAAAGCCAAGCCAGCTTGAGGTCAACGCGCAGTTCGGATTGATGTCATATGCTTCGCGCAACTGGACCAGACCTGACGGGGCATCGCCCTTCATGAAATGTAGCTGGGCGCGCAATCTGTGGGCGTGATGGTCCAGCGGATCAATGGAAATCGCATGGGTCGCTGCGGCGATCCCGTCGGCAATCGTCTCTGCAATCGAAGCGGTCGTGCCATGATAGACCGTCCACCACGCGACCCATGCCAGTGTCCGGTAAGCAAGGCCTGATCGCGGCTCAAGAGACAGGGCTTGTCGGGCCAACGCCGCGGCCTTGTCGCGTGGTCCGCTGTCATAGCGCATTTCTTGCGAAGATATCGCATCCCACCCTTGGCGGGCCAGTCCATGGGCCGTCAAATCGCCCAGTGCCACGATACGGGTGCGGTCCGCCTCGGCGCGTTCGATCTGCGGCGAAAGGGAAGAAACAATGGCGCTGGCGACCGCTGCTTGTGTTTCAAAATGCGTATCTATTGTGCGGTCATAGCTTTCAGCCCAGACCTGTCCGCCGCTGGTTGCATCAATCAACTGCGCGGTCACACGAACCTGTTTGGCCGTGGCCCGCACACTGCCCTCCACCACGTAGCGCACGCCAAGATCGCGCGCGATGCGACGCAGATCGCGCGGTGTTTCGCGAAAAACAACTGCCGAGTTTCGGGCGACAACGAAGAGATCTTTGAAGCGCGAGAGTTCGGTTGTGATGTCTTCTCCGAACCCGTCGGCCATCCACCCCAATTGCGGATCACCACCCAAGCTTGCGAAGGGCAGCACCACCACCGAGGGCCCATCAGGCAATGCCAGCACGTCCGCATCTGTCGCGATATCAAGAGCGAACCGAAGTCCGCGTCTGGGGACGGTAACAATGGCGTCCTTACCCAGCATTTGCCGGAGATTAGCAATCTGAACGTTTAGGTTGTTGTCACCGACCACGGTGTCGGGCCACACAGCGTCAAGGATGTCTGACCGGCTTACAATTCGATCACGGTGCGAAATCAGGACCTCCAACACATCAAAGGCACGTGATCCAGCCAGCAAGACGTCTTTACCGCGCCGCACTTGCCGGGTTCTACGGTCAAGTACGAACTCTGAGAAAGAAACGATGTCTTCGTTCATTATGTGCAATGCTCCTTGCCATAAGGTTACACCGCGAAAGGCTGGTTTTCATTACAAAATATTGAGTGCTTGCCAGAATATTCAGATTGGGCCGTGTTCCAACCTTTGGACGAATGAAGCTGCACCTGCAACGATTTGCGTGGAGCCCGCGCGTGTAGCGAGGAAAACGCCTTCACCGCTTAGCGCGTCGCGTTTGACATCCCCACCATGCCACTATGTGGACGCTTTGCCTCAAGCCATCAATTTATATCTTTTTAGACCATCGTATAGCGAAGCCGTTTTGCGCGAATGCATAACGTACTGACGGGTCGATTAACCCCCCAAACGGATTTGAGCAGATGTCATTGAAAATCATAGGATCAGGCTTTGGCCGCACGGGTACGATGTCTACCAAAATTGCGCTGGAGCAACTTGGCTTCGGGCCGTGTCACCATATGGTGGAAGTCATGGGCACACCGAACCAGCATGGCTTTTGGCAGGCCTACGCCCAAGGTCGGGATATCGACTGGGCAGAGGTCTTTGCGGGCTATCAGGCACAAGTGGACTTTCCCGGTGCTACTGTGTGGCACGAGCTGTCCAGAGCGTTCCCCGATGCCAAGATTGTCCATACAGAGCGCCCGGAGGACGCGTGGTGGGCGAGCTATTCGGGTACCATCAACAAGTTCTGGAAGCATAGGACGCAGCTCGACATGCCACCGCCGGTAGCTGCAGTTTTTGAAACGATGGACAAGATTGTTGTTCAGGACCTGATTGGTGGCACCGACCGCGACAGTGCGATTAAAGCCTACCGACTGAACAACCAAAAGGTTCGTGAAACAATCCCGGCGGATCAGCTGCTGGTGTTCACACCCTCGGACGACTGGGAGCCGCTGTGCCGGTTTCTCGAAGTTGACATACCGGAGGGCGACTTCCCACGCAGCCACGCACGCGATGAATTCTGGGCCCATTTCGGCGGAGAACCCGCAGAGGCGTGACGCGTCGTTTTTCCCAGCCCGAAAGGAGATAAAGTATGTCTGACCAGACACTTGGCAAAATCATCCTCGCTGGTGTTTTTGCCATCCTGGCAACCGGATCCGCGCAGGCGCAAGAGGCCTGGATGATTGTGACCCACGAGGTCGAGGATTTTGACCGTTGGCAGGAGGTTTTCGAACAAGCCCTGCCGGTCCGTCGCTCGGTGGGTGAGGTGGCATCTTACATCATGCACAATCCGGGTGACCAAAACGTCGTCACCGTTTGGTTCGAATGGGACACTTTGGACCGGGCGCGCACTTGGGCATCTGATCCGGCATTGGCATATGGAATGGCCGTAGCGGGCGTGGTTTCAACGCCAGTTTTCTCGATCCACGAAATCAAAAGGACAAACTGATCAAATTCAAATGTTCTTTTAAGCTTGAGCATATCCACTTCTAGGTTTCAGGCCCAAACTTAAAGGCCAGAAGCCTGAAAAAACTAGTGCTCTGAATCAAGTGGGCATGGGATTGGAACATTCCAAACTGGATGTGCGCAGCAGGCGATCGCGAATGAGCCCTTAATCAAAGTGCTATCATAAGCGGTCGTTAACCCAGCCACCGGCAATGACTGCAAAGTCCCGGACACCAGACCTCAGTGACGATCGTGGTCAATGACCAACTCGCGGACAAAACCGACATTGGATCTTTGCCTTATGCTGACGCAGCATCTCCCCGCAACCGCGGCAAAACGCTTGTTGCGACGCAGCGTGCATTACGAAAGCCGACGTTGATGAGAACAGGTTAGGTCAACATGGAAACGCTTCTACAGCTTGCGGACGGCAAAAAAAACTGTTCCCTAAACAGCGTTGTGATTAACGTAAGGCTAAACTGCATTTGAATTCTTCTTCGTGAGATGATATTTTATCCATGAAACGCACGCCCGAACTCAGCGCTATCAGTGTGTCGCAGCCGGACCATAATATGTCTGGCACTGCGACAGACACACGAGCACATCTCGCTGCGGCGTCCGAAGTGCTCAAGCTCATGGGCACATCGCGCAACGACGAAGCGCCGATTTTCGAGGCGATCATTCGCCATAGCCAATCCCTGTGCAATGCCCCGATGGCAGGGCTTATTCTGGCGACGGCACAAGATGAGGCACAACGACTCGTGGCCCACGCCGGGATCATCCCGCGTGTGGTTGAGCTGTTCGAGACGGAACAGATGAAGGTTGATCCTTCACTGTCCTATGCGGCGCGTTGTATCGTCACTGGCGAATTGATCGCATGGACAGATATGGGCGAAAGCGAACTTTACATTGAGGGCAGCCCCGTCGTGCGGTCGATGGTCGATGACAGCAACATCCGCAGCGTGCTGTTTGTGCCTTTGGTACGGGATGGCACAGCCATTGGATTGATCACGTTGTTCCGTGAAAAGGTTGATCCGTTTTCTGACAGCGAAATCGCGTTGATTGAGACCTTTGCTGCGCAGGCAGTGATCGCGATTGAGAACACGCGTCAATTCCGGGCGATGGATACGCAGCTGGAGCGCGAACGTGCTACATCAGAGATCCTGACAACCATCAGCAAATCGAGGAATAACGAAGGGCCAACCTTTGCGATGATCCTCGACAAGGCCGCGGAGATTTGCGGCGCGGACCAGACGGCATTGCAATTGACGAATAGCGCGCGCACGCATTTTCATATCGCTGCGGTGCGGGGTTATAACGAAACCGCCTTTCAGGTTGGAGAAACCTGGAAGCTGACAGGGCCGCTTCCCGTGCCGCAAGTCATGCTGACCGGGCAACACATCAATATCGCTGATCTTGCCCAGACGGATCTTTTCCGCGCGGGCGACCCTGTCGTCAAACGTATCGTTGAGACAGAGGGCATTCGGTCTTGGCTGGTCATTCCGCTGCTGAAAGACGGCACGGCGGTCGGAACAATCTCCCTAAGTCGCAAAGCGGTGCGTCCTTTCACAGACACTGACATTCAGCTGATTGAAACCTTCGCAGCGCAAGCCGTCATCGCGATTGAGAACACCCGCCAGTTCAAGGACATGCAAGAAGCGCTCGAGCAGCAAAAAGCGAGTGCGGAAATCCTGACCGTAATCAGCCAGTCGGTCGAAGACACCCAGCCTGTGTTTGAGACGATTTTGGAAAGCTGTCAGCGGCTGATCCCCTGCACCGATCTATCGATCTCGACCATTGACAGCGAGGGGCTTGTCACGCTTGCGGCGATTGGGGGCGGCAAGACATACTTACTGCCGAAGTTTGGGCCAAGACCGCTTGCCAAATCCATATTTGCGGGCACGTTTGAGCGCGACGGGATCATCCACTACCCTGACGTTCTGAATGGCCCTGACGTTCCCAAAATCTTCCACGGCATGGCTGGCGCTTTTGGCAATAACTTCAGTTGCCTGCTGGCCCCGATGATGCGCGATGGCAAACCCGTTGGCGGGCTGTTCGTCACCCGCAACATCGAAGAAGCCGACGTCAAACCTTTCGCCGCGCGCGACATGGAATTGCTGGAAACCTTTGCCGACCAAGCCGTGATCGCGATCCAGAACGCAAGGTTGTTTAACGAAACGCAAACCGCATTGGTCCGCCAAACCGCATCCGCAGATATTCTGCGCGTGATCAGCGGCGCACAAAAGGACGTCCAACCCGTATTCAACGCAATCTGCGACGCCGCAACAGGGCTTTTGACAAGTGATCTGGCTTTCGTGATGACCAGTGACAGTGACGGCAAGACCTATTCACCGGTTGCGGGTGCAACACCGGACGGGATCATTTCCGATCTGCCGCAGAAAAACCCCATTGATCCAGAATTGAACTTCCCGTCGCGGGCATTTCAATCCCAGTCGATCCTGCACCTCCCTGACTGGACCAAAATTGATCTGCCCCTGCACGAACAGGTGGTCCATGAACGGTTTGGGGTCAACTCCGCTCTTTACATGCCGCTCACTAAGGCAGGTGAACTTTTGGGGCTTTTGGTTTTTGCCCGCCGCCAGAAAAAAGCCTATTCGGACTCGGATATATCGCTGGCGCAAACCTTCGGGGATCAGGCGGTCATCGCCATTGAAAACGCACGCTTGTTCAATGAGACGCAAACCGCACTTTCGCGTCAAACTGCCAGCGCGGATATCCTGAACGCGATTAGCCAATCGCCCACCGACGTGCAACCCGTCATGGAAACGATTGTCAGCAACGCAACACAATTGATCCAAGCTGATATGGCCGTCTTCCACCTGCGCCATGAAGAACACTTCTACCCTGCGGCCGGTGCCGGTCCGAACGGGGTGCTTATCACAGAAAAGATTCAGGAGAGTTCGAGTAAACTTGCGCAGAAATTCACCCCTGACGGCCTGCCGCTGCATCCTCTGGCCCCGGACGACAACTTTCCCTCACGCGCTATGGTAACTGGTGAGATGCAGCACATCATCGATTTTCCCAACGCCGATGTGCCCCCGAACGAACGCGCGCGCGGGAACCAGCTTGGCTTTATGTCCGCGCTTTATATCCCGTTGGTGCAGAGCGGCGAATGCCTCGGGTCTTTGGTGCTTGCGTCTACAACGGAAACCTCGTTCTCGGAACGGGACATCGCTCTGGCGCAGTCGTTCTGTGATCAGGCGGTCATCGCGCTGCGCAACACGGAGCTTTTCGTTCAAACGCAGCAGGCGCTGGTTCGCCAGACGGCCAGCGCCGACATTCTGCGCGTCATCAGCCAATCGCCAACCGATACGACGCCTGTGTTCCACGCCATCGCTGCTGCTGGCAACCGGCTGTTGGACTGTGACGGGGCTGCGATTTTGCTGCGTGACGGGCAGTCTTTTGCCCCTGTTGCGGGCACCGCGCACGGGAAGGCTTTGACAAACCTGTCAACAAAGCCCATGCCCATTGCGCCCGAGATGAATTTCCCCTCCCACGTGATGACAACGGGCGAGATGGTTCATATCCCGGATCACACCACCGCTGATCTGCCTCCGCATGAAATTGAGAGTTTCAAGAAATTTGACTTCAAGTCGGCCCTGTATCTTCCCCTGATGCGGGAAAGCGACTGCGTGGGTGTGCTGATCCTGACACGCACTGACGTGGCACGCGCCTTTTCAGAAGATGAGATTACGCAAGCCAAATCCTTTTGCAACCAAGCGGTCATTGCGATCGAGAACGTGCG
>CAZJAW010000015.1:0-14285 GCA_964544035.1 uncultured Rhodobacterales bacterium | reverse complement strand
GTTCAGACGCGTCCAACGCGACCAGAGCCACGCGCACTGGTAGGTTGGCCCATGGATGTTCTGAAAAATCCTCAATCAGGTTTTCCACAAAATCTGAACGGTTGCCAGCAATGGGCATTGGCAAAGCCAAGGTGATTTCTGGGCGCGGATCGGGGGCAATCGCCAACCCATGGCGACGATCAACAACCGGTAAATCAAGGACAAAGCGCGCCTCGCCCGCTTCAACGCCATAGTCATCTGAGGCTGCAAACGGCAAAGACATCTCGCCCAGCGCGTCCGATTCTGGATCGTTGAGGACCGTCACTTTTGGCGCATTGTCAGGGATCACCACCACAGACCACATACGACCACCGGGGCCGTTGATCGCGATATCGCCCGAGGTCACAACCGTAAAGTCCTGCTCTGACTCAGAGGCAGATTGAACAACGCTTGCGCGGCCCGACACAGTTTCGGCCACCGTCAACGCACCCACTTCGCCATAAAGGCGCAGAGTGATCAGGCTGCCTGCAGGTACTTCCAACGTACCTTCGGCAATATCATTTAGGTAAATCGTAGGTCGGCCCGTATAGCGCGGGCTTTCAGCCCAGCCTTCCCAAACAGGGCCAGTCGCCAGACCATCGCCCGCCCCCGGCGCCATATCTGCCACCGATCCAACCCGTAGGATCGAACCAAAGATCAGCGCCACACCAAATAGCAATGCAGCCACATAACGCAGAGCGTAAGGATCACGCCGTGCAATACGCATGTCAGCAGGCACCGCTTGGGCTGTCGCGGCACGTTCAGCCATGCGCGCTTGGTGGGCACGCCACACAGCCGTAGATGCGCCATCCATTTCGCCAACGGCTTGGGTATCCATCAACGCTTGGATCGGGCGACCGGGCAGTGTTTCGTCAAGCCGCACAAGGGCAGCAGCGCGCGAAGGTGTCTTGAATCGCTTGATCGCATAGACCAGCGCCGCGATTGCGGCAACAAGGGCAACAACTGCCACGGCCCAGACAACTTCCACCATGACGCTGTCTTGTAAGCCCAGCATAAGCATCGCCAAAGTCGCCAGCACCACAGTGACCAAAGGCCATGTCGCACGCCAAAGCGTCTCAGCAAACATTCCAGCGCGGGTCCAGAACAGTGGCCAACGCAAAGCACTTAGCCCACGGCGTACATCATGCTTGGAATAATTAGCCATATTTCGCGTCCCTTGCCGGCGGCGCGGTGCACAACAGCACCTATACCCTTATGTAGGCATTAAACTACGCAAACCCAGTGCAGTTAAAGCCATTTTGGGATGGTATCGCGATTTATCATTTCTTCAAAGGTCGGACGTTGGCGGATCACCGCGTATTGATCATCTTTCACCAAAACCTCTGGAATCAGGGGTCTTGTGTTGTATTCGCTGCTCATTACCGCGCCATATGCGCCTGCAGAGCGGAATGCGACAAGCTCGCCAGCGGCCAAAGGAGGCATCATTCGCTGTTTGGCAAAGGTATCCCCAGATTCGCAAACCGGTCCCACGATATCATAGGGCACTTGTTCTGTTCCGGGTGCAGGTTCAACCAAAGGCACAATATCATGGTGTGCTTCGTACATTGCCGGGCGGATCAAATCGTTCATCGCGCCGTCCAGAATGAGGAATTCGCGGTCCTCGCCGGATTTCACATAGATCACTTCACTGATCATGCAGCCTGCATTGCCTGCAATCAGGCGACCCGGTTCAATTTCAACTTCGCAGTCCAGATGGCCAACGGTGCGTTGCACCATCGCGCCGTAATCCGACGGTGATGGCGGGGCCTCGTTGCTGCGGGCATAAGGAATGCCAAGACCGCCCCCCAGATCAAGGCGTCGAATAGAGTGACCATCCGCGCGCAGCACTTCGGTCAATTCGGCCACCTTTTGGTAGGCCAGCTCGAAAGGTGCCAGATCGGTCAATTGTGATCCGATATGCACATCGATCCCGACGATTTCCAAATGATCCATAGCCGCCGCCATGGCATAGACTTCACGCGCGCGCGCGATCGGGATACCGAACTTGTTTTCAGATTTGCCAGTCGCAATCTTGGCATGTGTCTTGGCATCGACGTCAGGATTCACTCGGATCGTGATGGGCGCTGTTATGCCGACTTCGCCGGCGACGCGGTTCAGCACTTCCATCTCGGGCTCGGATTCAACATTGAATTGGCGAATCCCCGCAGTAAGAGCGACACGGATTTCCTCCGCTGTCTTGCCAACCCCAGAAAAGACAATGCGATCACCGGGCACACCAGCCGCTCGGGCGCGCGCATATTCGCCGCCAGAAACCACGTCCATACCAGCACCAGCCTGTGCCAGAGTTTTAAGGATAGCCTGATTGCTGGCGGCCTTCATCGCATAGCAAATCAGATGGTCCATGCCTGCAAGGGACTCGTCCAACACCTGAAAGTGCCGCAACAGTGTCGCAGTGGAATAGACATAGAATGGCGTACCCACAGTCGCCGCAATCTCGGCAAGGGGGACATCTTCGGCGTAAAGCGCGCCGTCGCGGTAAAGAAAGTGATCCATAAGATGCGGCTTTATCGGGGCGCAAGCCGTAGTTCAATCAGGCAGTTCCGCTGCAGGCTATGTTCAAGACGCGCGCTGATGGGATTGCCCGCATCACGTCACTGGACGCGAGCGCAAAAACAGATAAAGCGGCAAGCCGCAGCTTATCCCAATGCCAAAGGTCGCTGGAATTGCAATAAGCGCCAGCCAATTGCGACGCACCGACACTTCGGAAATGATCCAAATTGTCACGGCAATCGCAGCAACAGTCAAATCCCAGACAAGCCCGCTGCTTGCATCATTCACATGCCATGCATCTACCATAGCAAGGATGTCATAGCCGTTTTCGTTGAACCAACGGACGAAATAGAACATCGGATGGATGGCCCCCCAAATGGCAAGGCCCAGATAAATCATGCGGATCGGCGCCATTACTTAGAAAATGCCAACGCCAACGCGCAACGGCCCCTGAGACACACCAATCGTACCCCCCGCAGACACGCCACCCGATCCAATATTGATGCCAACGCCACCAGTCGGGCGCAGGGGTTCCCCATCGATACCGCAAGCGGTCAGGGTCAACAGGGCGATCAGGCAAAAAGCACGCTTCATGGCAACATCTCTCTCCAACGGGTTACTTGGGCCCGCACCTGATCAGGTGCCGTCCCGCCATAAGATGTACGCGATGCGACAGAATTTTTCACGCCCAAAACGTCAAAAACCGCCTTTGTGATGCCATCATGAGCGGATTTCATCTGATCAAGGGTCAAGTCAGGCAGATCACATCCCTGTGCTTCGGCCATTGCAACAAGACTGCCTGTGATGTGGTGCGCATCGCGAAACGGCAAGCCCAACACACGCACCAACCAATCAGCCAGATCAGTTGCCGTGGAAAACCCAGACCCGGCAGCGGCGGCAAGGCTTTCGCGGTTGGCGCTCATGTCGCGCACCATTCCGTCCATTGCAGCAAGCGCCAGCATCCAGTTGTCGGCCGCGTCAAAGACTTGTTCTTTGTCTTCCTGCATGTCCTTGGAATAGGCCAGCGGCAACCCCTTCATCACCATCATCAACGCGGCATTCGCACCAAAAATCCGCCCCACTTTGGCACGGATCAGTTCAGCCGCATCCGGGTTCTTCTTTTGCGGCATAATGCTTGATCCGGTCGAAAAGCGATCCGACAAGGTCACAAAACGGAACTGAGCGGACGACCAAATCACCAACTCCTCCGCAAAGCGGCTAAGGTGCATCGCGCAAATGCTCGCTGTGCTCAGGAAATCCAGCGCAAAGTCGCGATCACTCACCGCATCCAATGAATTGGCGGCGGGCCGATCAAAACCCAAGGCTTCGGCAGTCATGTGGCGGTCAATGGGAAAGCTGGTACCCGCAAGTGCCGCTGCCCCCAAAGGCGATTCATTCATCCGAGCCCGCGCATCACGCACGCGGGACAGGTCGCGGCCAAACATTTCAACATAAGCCATCATGTGATGACCCCATGTAACTGGCTGCGCTGTCTGCAAATGGGTAAACCCGGGCATGACCCAATCGGCCCCCGCCTCTGCCTGTTCCAGCAATGCCGCGATCAGAGACAAAAGCGCGCCTTCGGCGGCATCAAATTGATCTCGTACCCACAGTTTGAAATCTGTCGCGACTTGATCGTTGCGCGAACGACCCGTGTGCAATCGGCCCGCAGGTTCGCCAATCACCTCTTTCAGACGGGCTTCTACATTCATATGAATGTCTTCCAACGCGGCTGAGAACTGAAACGTACCTGTTTCAATCTCTGACAAGACCGTGAGTAGGCCTTCCCGTATCGCCTTTACATCCGTATCTGTCAGTATACCTGTGGCGCCCAACATGGCGGCATGGGCACGCGAACCTGCAATGTCCTGTGACGCCATTCGCTGGTCAAACCCGATCGAAGCATTAATTGCCTCCATGATCGCATCTGGCCCGGCGGCAAAGCGCCCACCCCACATTGCATTCGCGGATTTATCGGTCATGACGCTGCCTACCTTAAGGATAGAAGATGAAAAATATAGTTGCTGCCGCCCTCTACATCGCCCTGAGCATGGGTGCAATTCCTGCGCACGCAGACACGGCAGCAGCAGCGGCCCTGCGCGAAGGCGATATGCGCAAACTTATTTTCCATGATGCCCCTGAATCCACCTCAAGTGCAGTATTCGATCTGGCTGACGGCGCGGGCACCGCAACCTTGGCTGACTACGAAGGCAAATACGTTTTGTTGAACTTTTGGGCCACATGGTGCGCACCGTGCCGCCATGAAATGCCGATGCTGTCAGAATTGCAGACCGAATTTGGTGGCGATGACTTTGAAGTCCTAACTATCGCAACGGGACGCAATTCGCCCACAGGTATTTCCAAGTTCTTTGATGAAATCGAGGTCAGTAACCTGCCGCGTCACCAAGACCCAAAACAACAACTGGCGGCGCAAATGGGTGTGTTTGGATTGCCGATCACAGTGATCATCAATCCAGAAGGCAAAGAGATTGCACGGATGCGCGGCGATGCTGATTGGAGCAGCGAGAGCGCCAAAGCTGTCATTGGCGAACTGATCGGCACAAACGGCAGCTAAGGCTTCACGGCGACAAAAGACGGCGCAAGCGTGGTGTGATCAGTTCAACTAAAGCCGGATCCATAAACGCAAAGCGGTCTGGCACGTCCAAAACACGCACCGGTACGTCGCGCAAAAACGAGGCATAGCGTTGCTGAAGGATCCGCTTTTGTCTGCGTTCCATGACCACGACCATGTCCGCCCATTCCAGATGCTCGCTCGACAGGTGTTCATCCGCATCGTTGCTTAATCCGGCAAAGTCGGTTTCAAAGCCTGACCAAGTCGCCACGATATCTGCTGCTGTGGGACTACGCATTCGAGCCTTTCCGCACAGAAACAAGATGCGACGCACGTCGTTCGTCATAAATTTAGGCGGCGTGGCTCAAAATGGCTGCTTCGCTGGCGCTGAGATTGCGGCGCGCATAGTTGCCATAGCTGTGCGGGTCAAACTTGAGCCCCGGCAAACGGTCCAAAAGGCGCATTTGATCGGCATCCTCCAACGTAGACAACTCTGTATTGGCGGGATGGAAGCTTTCTGTCTCAACTCCATTGGCACGCAAAACCTCGTGGCACGGCAAGAGCAGATGCACATAGGTCACTTCGCGAACCTTTAAATCTACCGTGATGGTCGTTTCGTTGATCAAGTCTTTGGCCGCAACCAAAACCTCATCTTCGTTGAACAAGTCGCGCGCCACATGGCCTTCGATCAGCATCCTGTGTTCGGGTGACACCAGCAATTCCTGCTCGGGCCTCTCGACCCCCAATGCCCCCATGGCAATGCGCACCGGGCGCAACCTTGGCATCGCAAACAACCGCGCGCCGCTCATGCGGCGACTGCCAACCCACTGAATTTCCTGTGCGCCATTGTCCTTGGTCCAAACATGGTCGCCCTCGCGTAGTTCTTCGATCAGGCACGCTCCATTTGGCGTGTCAATCCACGTCCCAGGCGTAAAGCAAATGACCCCGCCGGACCCTTCGCCCATCTTATCATCGGGGGCGGTGTTCAGTGTGTGACGCACAATCCAAAGGTCCGCGTTGCGTGGCGGAATGTCGTCGATGAACATCAATAAAGGTCGAGCGCCGGCCCCCAGTTCAATGACAGTCACAGTATAGCTTTTACCGCCATCTGTGACGACAAAACTGTCGTCCGAAATCAAGCTGTCATCATTAAGATCAGCGTCTGTAAGGGGCGCCTGTCCAACGGCCGCGCCCACAAGACGACGCACCTTAAGTCCTGCTTGGCGACGTATCGCCTCTTTTTCGTTTGCCATATCCAAACGCAAAATATCGCTAGGTCCATCTACACACACAGCGTCCCCACGCCATGCCCAAGTTGCCCCCACTGCCAAATTTGCCAATGGCGCGTCCTCAAGACCGTCGACTTCCGTTTGCGACCAAGAAATGACAAACGTGCCCAAAAAGCCCGTTTTCATTGTCTTCATGCCTGCCTGTCTTTTTTGTTGGCATCACGGTACTGAACAACATTCGATCTGAAAAGGTCGAAGTTTTGCAAGATTCCAATGTGTTGCACGATTGTCTTCATGCTTTCGCGATCAGGTTTGCAAACACCCCTTCTACCCGACCGGGAATTTCGAATGATCTGCGCCAGTTGGGGCTTTGGTCCATCGATGGATGCGCCGCCAGACTGGTCTTTTCCGATATATCCCGGCATCTTATCCAAACCAATCACCTCAGCCACGCAAAGCAAAGAAACGCGTCACCGATGGCCAACCCGCAAAAAGCACTGACGGATTATATCGGCAACGGTCAGCAGATCTCTGCGCCAGACGGCGCGTGTTTGTTCCAGCCCGGCGACGACACGCGTGGTTTTCTGATCGTGACAGGCGGCACCGTGCGTGTTGAACACGCCACCCCGGCCGGGCGTACCGTCACATTGTACCGCGTGCAGGCCGGTGACAGCTGTGTGCTGACAACAACCTGCCTTTTGTCAGCGCGTAGCTATTCCGGTTTTGGATACGCCGAAGGCGCTGTGACCGCCGTTGCCATTCCAGCTGAGCGCTTTCGACAGTTGCTTAGTCACGATGCAGGGTTCCAAGAGGTCGTTTTTCGCGGATTTGCCCAACGGGTCGGCGAATTAACGGATGTCATCGACACGCTTTTAGTACACCGCACTGATCTACGCATCGCCCATTGGCTCGGCACGCGTCCCGATCCGGATCTTTACCTCACACATGAAGACATTGCCCAAGAGCTTGGCACCGTGCGAGAAGTTGTATCGCGTTGTCTCAAGTCCTTTGAACGCAAAGGTTGGATCACCACAGCACGCGGCCATGTACGCCTGCACGATCGAGCTGCCATGACCCGACATGCCCAAAGCAAGTCTGTGTGACATCGTCACAGACGTCCCCCCAAAAACCTTGGTTAATCTGTACTCATATCCAATAACGTGATGGGACCAAGACTATGAAACTCACCCGCAATCTCGGCCAAGCCGACCGTATCGCCCGCTTAGTGCTGGGCGCATTGATGATCGTACTGGCACTAACAGGCACAATCGGAGTCTGGGGCTGGCTTGGCGCGATCCTTGTCGCCACCGCATTCATGAACTTCTGCCCAATCTACCGCATTTTTGGGCTAAAAACCTGCACTGAATGTTAAGGCGTTAGTCCAAACTAACGGGCACTCCAAAGGCGTGTCTGGTTTCCGCCGAGTTTGGAATACCGCAGGGGGCGACGTGGCGCGATCGTCGCCTCAAGTTCGGGATTGGCGCGCAGGCTTAACCACGCCTCTGCCCAAGACAGTTGAAAATCCTCAAGCCCGCCAATGCCTGCATTCAGGGTTTGAGGTTCGCCCGCATGGATCGCACTGGCCACCCCACCTGCAGCAAGATCGTTCAACGTGAAATCTACAATCCGATCCAATGCGTGCCCGCATCGGTTCATGACCGACATACCTTGCTGTTCAAGAAGCGCTGCTGTGACTGCCATCGGTGCAACCGCATGTACTTGGTAGTGCAATGCAAGCTGCTTGCGCCGCATTTCTTGTGGCAGACTACCGTCGGGCGCCGCTGTGCAGGCCACATAGCTTAAAGACCATGCCGCCCATCCACGTGTCACTGCGTCTTGGGTCAAAAGCGATGTTGCTGCTGCCGCCAAAGCCGCCCACGCTCGCAAATTGCCTGACGCTGCCCCTTCGGAGGCGGTTTCCCAAAATGTCATCTGGCTTTCAACGCGCCGAGCCAACCACGCGCTAACAGCACTTGTATCTGAGGTCGGTGCCGCAGGCGCAACTTGCGCCGCGATCATCGCAAGCGCTGCAATCCGTGAACCGATCGTCAGTTGAACAGTGTCCCCCACCAAATCAGACAAAGCATCCGCCTGCGCCCATGTGGCCAATGCTGCCATCACACAAGCCGCGCCGTCCCTGTCACCCGCATCTGCGGACTGATCCGAACGTTTCGACAAATCCGAAATAAAGCGATCAAGGTCCGCCAATGCTTGTTTGGCGGCGGCTTCCGCCTCGATATCGATCTTGCTGCGGGATGGATCGTCAGCGGCATAGCGGCTCTCGAAGCTTAAGCTCACAACAGGGTCAGGCACATCGCCACAAGCGGCCATTGCTGGCAGCGGACTGCATAGCGCAAGCGCCGTCATCCAAGCCCGCATGTCAAAAATCCCCCTTGATTTTCAAAGTTCGTACCAATGCGCCTGCTTGTGCGTGACCTACAGATCCCGCCTGCTCCAGCCAAGCAATTGCAGCACCAACATCAGGCGCGCGCCCGAGGCCAAAGCCAAGCGCGTAACCCGCCTCGAACATCGCTTCCCTGTGGCCTTTCGTGGCGGCGGCCTCTAGCCAGATCAGCGATTGGGACAGTTCGCTCGCTCTGGTGGCATTGTCGCGTAGCAACATACCAAGTTCAAATGCAGAGTCTGCATCCCCCGCCTCAGCGGCCTTTTGCAACGCCGCGGTTACATCGATACCCGCATCGACTTGAGTGCGAATTTCTTCGGGTGCCGCACGGTACAATGCCACCAAAGACCCCACAGCACTAAGGTCGCTGACTTGGATCGCCGCCTTAAGAAGCGCGGCGGCCGCCTCAGAATCATATGATGACAAATCGGGATTGGCCGTCAGTGCAATCAAACGCAGAACAGCGCCCGGGTCGCCTTCTTGGAATGCCCGTTTCGCGCGCGCAACAGGGTCTGGCGCCGCCCCTTCTTCAAATAATTGCATTTGTCGGTTGGTCAGGCGCAGCTTTGACAACACGTGCCCACCTTCAAAATTCAATCCGATCTCGCGCCAATGATAACTCATCTGCCCGTCACCGCGGATCGCATAGGCATCGCCTAGTTCGTCTGCGTCTTTCGTTCCGCAACTCATCAATGATACGGCGCGGTCAATGTAATCGTCGACTTTTTCCGCCTCGATATGTGGAATAGCGAACATCAGGGCCAGAAAATCCCCGCGTGCTTCGATTTTGTCGGCAAAGGCAGCGAACACCTCTGCCTCGGATCGTGTGTCGGCCTGCAAGCGCGACAGCAGACGAATGGCCGCACCTTCGCCGCGATTGCCTGCCATGGTCAGCAGATGCACGATCTCGGCGGCGACCTTGGGATCGCGGGCGTTGTATTCTACCAGCGCAATCGCCAAATCCAGCGCAGTTGTCACGCCGTTGTTCAGATACACACGGCGGAAAAACTCAATCGCCAAATCCCGTTGTGCCGGGGTGGTGGCCAGTTCAAATTCCAGTTCTGCAAAGGCTTCAAGCCCCTGATCGGACTTGTTCACTTGTTCGGCCCAGAAACGCAAAGCCGCTGATGCGGCAAGCGGGTCAGATTGTATGCGTTGAGCTTGCGACGCGATCATCTGGATGCGCCCTTGCAAAGCAAGCGATTGGATTTTTGCAATAGCCTCGGGTGCGCGATCAAGGGACAATGCCAACAAATCCGTCGCAGAGACCTGAACCGTTGCGTGGCCGGACGCATGGTAAGCCGTTGCCCAAGGTTCTGCGATGTCCAAACGCGGCGCGTCGTTCACCTGACAGCGATAAAGAGTATCGAGGTCGCGCAAACCCTCTGGCATGGCGTGGCGCGACACAACGTCTGACAACAGGCTGTCAGCCCGCGCAATTTGTGCGGGATCATCGCGGTAGCGCACCAGCATACGTGCGAGGCGGCGTTGTCCGGGGCCATCACCACGTGCGGCGGCTTCCTCTAGCAAGGTAAACGCATCAGCCTCGCCTGCCCAGCGGCCCTTGCGGACCAAAACTTCGCCCGCAAGCCGGTTGAACACGCGCCCCGGCGCTTCGGGCATCCGCACGACTTCACGCAGATATTGCAGCAACAACCCGTCTTCATCAGCCTCGACCCCATCGATATTCACGACCAGTTGCAGCAGCGGACTGATCCCAGACCGGGTGCGACGTGCGTCTTGTGGATGGTTGAAACCAAGGATATTCGCCAGATCGTTTTCTGAGATCGCCCCTGACGACACCAGTGTTTCGCTTGCGCCATCGTCAAGTGTAATGCCAAGGCGCACTGCTTGTTCTAAGTATGCGCGCAGCTCAATATTGTCCGAAGTTTCGGCGTCGCCGTTCAGGTGAAACTCCACCACCCGCCAAGCGGCTTGCGCACCACCCATATCAGCCGCAAAGCGAAACCACGCCAAGGCCAATGCAGGGTTCGGCGCAACAAGATCCCCTTTGATGTATTCCTGTGCGATCCGTTCAGCGCGCGCACACACCCCCCGATCCAAGGCACCCAAAATTCCACCAAAGGCCATAGTCACCGTTAAATCCAGCGGCGCATCCCAACCTTCGATCAAAATCCCTTGCTGCTCTAAGTGCGCAATTTCCAGCAAAGCCATGGCATTGCCACCGTAAGCCGCCTCGCGGATGAGCTCTTGGGCAAAAGCAACATCGACTTCGACGCCTGTTCCATCTGAATAGAACCGCGCCAGCGTCATTTGCTGATTGTTGTTCAAATCCACGGCTCGATCGCGCAGCGTTTCAATCAACCCTTCGCTGCGCAGTTGATCGATGCGATTGGCCCGCAACATCAATTCGATGCGGGCAAAAATGGCATCGACCTCCGTAAAACTGTCATCGATTTGTGTGCGCCACGCAATCAATGCCTCGATAAACGGGAAAAAGCCGTCTGCGTCTTCGTCGGAATAGGTGCGGATATCACGCCGTATAAACCGAATGCGGTCTTCGTTCGTCAGCTCTTCGTCTGTGCCTTCGACCGTAAGGTCGTCTGGACCTTCTGTGGTGCTTAAGACGTTGCAAACATCGCGCGCTTCGAAGGCGGGGGGGAGGAAATCAAGGCTCAGCCGGTCCGTGGCCTGCGCCTGTGCCGCCAAAGGGGCAAAAGTCAGGGCCGCGATTAGGGTCAGGGGGCGAAACATTTCTCGATCCTCCTCTCAAAGGCACGCGTTCAGACGCGGTTGCGCGCCCAAAGCCGACGGCGCTTCGATCCGCACTGAAACCAACGCCTGCGTATCCAGACCAGACAGCGGCAAATAGAAACGACCGGTCAACAGTTGATCTGGGTGACGATGGATGCTGCGCGTGCGCACCAATCCGTTCGTGTCGGTGAAGTGAAAGTGCACAAAAGGAAGTGCAACGCCATCAGTGTCCAATGCCAAAGTGGTATCTGGGCTGACCGGCAGCCCGGTTAAGTCTGCGCGCGCATCCGCCAAGGGCAGACCTGCGCTGCAGGTTCGACTGGCAGCGGCAATCAATTCACGCATGGGTTGGTCACCCTTATTGGCGAACGGCGCATCCACAGGCCATTCCCAGACCAGAACACGTGGCGGTGCCGCTTGGAAATCGATGGAGGTCAGATAGGACGAAATAGCGGCAAAAGCCCCTCCGCCCGGCACGCCGTAACCTGCTGAATTCAATCCAGTGGCTTGGCTGATAAATCCGGTCAAATTAAGTGAAGCCGTCGCGGTGATGTCGGTGCCGACCACCACAGCGCGCGCCGTTGATGCGTCGCCTGATCTTGTCGTTGTGTGGGTTTGGACGCGCAGCGCGGGCAATTCCGATTGGCATGCGCTTTGCAATTGCGCGTGCATCGCAGACGCAAGGGGAATGACATCACCGGCCACAGTTTCGAATGACGTCCGCACGACGTCGTCTAAATCCGAGTGACCGTCGAGCACATCGCCGACACTTTGGCCCAATATCTCAGCGCCTGCGCTTGTGGGGCGTCGGTCAGTACCAAAAAAGCTTGGCGTGCCTTCCATGCTGGCGCGGCGCAGATCAGCGCGGGCATCAGCCACATTGACACCCGCCGCTTTTAATCGAGCCACCATGTCCAGATGCACCGCTGTCGCGGCACCTGCATCATATCCCAGATAGCTGGCCATTGGCGGCAACTGATGAGACAAAACCTGCGCCCGTGTCGGCACCGGCATCAACACCAACGTGGTGCCTTGTTCCGCCAAGGTCTGCGTCAGTTCTGACAATTGCGCAACGCTGGCGTCATCCAGACCATGGTGGGACAATAGCTCGGGGCGAATGGTGAAGAATGTACCCGCATCGCCTTCGACGGCTGGGAGGGTCGCGTTGGTTTCAAGTGCGCCGCAGGCATAGGCCGATTGCGCCTGCGCACTACCGCCAAGCAAAGTCGCGACGAGGCCAGCGCAGATCGCCTGCACTGCGCCTTTGACTGCTGATTTTATCTCCGGTGTCATTGCAAGCCCCCGCTGCTGTCCGGTTTTGCCTCTATTTTCTGTCTTAGCCGTTGACGGCTGTTGAAGCATCCAACAGCCGCAATAAGTTCTGTGCTGTCGTCGTCACAGCCAGGTGTGTTGAACCCGCTGCCCGTTCCAGCAACTCGCGCGCTTGTGCTTGTGCGTCCGGGTCTGGCTCTTCTGCCGCCGCTATACGTTCAAGCAGCCCCATAGCCATACCAAGTTCGATGCGCCCGTCGCCCGTCTTTTGGGACTCGGCCAAAATTCTGTCGCGTGTGGCTTGAGACAAAGGCCCAAACAATCGCCCTTCTCCGTTGAACGCCACAACCGCCTCAAGTGCGCGGGCATTGCCGGCCCAAGCATGCGGATATAGCACGCGGATATACTTGCGAATTCGTTCGCGTGGTTCAGAGGCCGGGTCCAATTTGTGCATGGCATCGATCATCGCACCCATGGTCCAGATGCGCCCGGTGCCGACAGCAACAGCCGCAAAAAAGGCAATGTCCGAAGCACTGGCCGCATTGTTGTTTTGCAATATCCGCACATATCGCTGGGCCGCCAGCCCGTCACCCGCTGCAGCCAGCGCGCGCAGCTCGTCGCTTGTAACGTCGCCACCTTTTTGCAATCTGGTGCGCGCCTGTCGCAAGCTTGCGCTGCGCAGGCTTTTATTGCTGGTCAAACCGCGATCGACCTTCACAGAGATCAAATCTGATGACGTATCCGGCGCAATCAAATTGGGAATGATCGGGGCAGTCTGCGATTGAGCCGCCACGGGCAGCGCAGGGGCTGCACAAATCATCGTCGCCAAAGCCAAAAACGTGCCGCGCATCACCACGTTCCCCCACACAATGAAGGATCAGCGGCCACTTGATTTGCTTGACCGTCCTTGAACCGCAATGGAGTGGTTCCATGTAGATCGGCCACCATCGTATGGGTCAGTCGGCTTATGTCGCCATCCAGTAACTTTGGCAGTTGCCTCGCAAAGTTATTGCGATCCATCAAAATCTCGGCCCCGGTCGCGGCGGACAGACCTGCGCCATTGGCATTTAGGATGTTGCCACCCAACGCCGTACGAGCCTGCCTACTTTGTGCCGACACCCAGATGCCTGCATTGGAATTGCCCGCAATCAGGTTGTCACGCAAAACAGTGCCATCGCTTCTGCGCACTTCGACGCCTTTCTGGCGGTTATCCAGAACAATGTTGCCCTCGACCAATCCACATCGTGTGTTCGAAAACTTGATCCCACCACCGATGCGACGCCAAATGACGTTGTTGCTGACATGCACGTTGTCCGACCGGCCTTCCACCAGAACTGCAACACGCTGACCAGTCAGAAACAGATTGTGATCAATCCGACTGTTCACTGAGCCAGAGCCGACGCGGATCGCATTGGTGCGCGACGCGCCAAAGAAAAGATTGTTTTCGATTTGCGCATAAGGCGCCCCTGTCAGGGTCAAAGCCGCGGAAAGAGGACGTTTAAACGTATTGCCCGTGATTTCAGCTCCGGACATCCCTGCGATGTGCACTCCATGAAGACCATCA
>CAZJAW010000014.1:6695-14877 GCA_964544035.1 uncultured Rhodobacterales bacterium | reverse complement strand
TATTTAGTGCATCCGAAGCCGTCGATCTGGGTCTGCTGGCCCGTGTTGTTGCTCCGGGTGATCTAAACGCGGCGATTGAGGCTGAAGTGACCCCGTATCTGTCCTGCGCGCCCGGCGCAGTCGCCGCCGCAAAGGCACTGGCGCGCGAATTGGGTCCGCGCATTGATGAGGACACAATTTCCATGACGATCGATGCCCTGAAAACCCGTTGGGAAACTCAGGAAGCCGTTGAGGGAATCAGTGCATTTTTTGATAAACGACCAGCAACGTGGGTAAAAACCACGTCGTAACACCTAGGTTAAGCGATGCTTTCGTGCGTTTTTTTTGCGGTAACTTTGCGGCCAATTGAGGGGGGCGTGCCTCCCTTTTTATCAAGTCGGGGTCTGTATCAAAGCATTTCGGTTAAAACTCGGGCATTCAGCCATGAAATTGGCGCGCGTAAAAGAATGAAAGCTGGTTAGAGAATTGCAGCTTTTATTAAAATTGCGTTACATTGTTCACAGTTGGTGCGTCCATTTTTAAGACTTTGATGGCGCATTGTGTACATAAGAACGGTGTCCTAAATGTCTCATATTTCCATTGATTTCAGCAATATAGCTGAGTTTGACGCTCTCTCGCAATCTATCGCAGCAAAGTTGGGCTGCGAGGTCAGCCTCGTGAGCGTTCTACGCGGCAAACTTCTTGTGTCACTTGGGCATTCGGGGGTCGTGAGCTCCTTTGAGGAACGCTCAGTTCCTGAACACGACAGCATCTGTGGGGTGACCGTGCGGACGGGAAAACCGCTGCGCGTGGTTGACGCACAAACGAATCCTAATGTGCGCGACATCAAGATGGTAAAAGCCTTGGGTATTGGTGCTTATCTGGGGGTGCCGCTGCAAGTCGAAGATGGCGTGACCGTTGGATCGATCTGCGCGGTGTCTACATCTCCTCGGATCTGGCGAGACAGTGAACTGACCTATATGCAAGCGATCGCGGAATTGGCCGAAAGCAGAATTGAACGTCACCAGATACGCTATGAGCAACGAGCTCTCAGTGATGCGCTCAAAGAAAATGACGCGATTCTAAGCATGTTGTCCAACGTAGGGGGCAGGGCGTTGACCGTACACAACGCTGAGGGTGACCTGGTCTTTGCCAATGCGGCCATGGAAACGGATATGCGCTTTAGCGACAAAGATATGCTGGCGCTGCCTCATATCACGCGTCAGATGAAACGGCAGAATGCGACAAGCAAGCAGCTGCACGCGGTGTGCCCGACGTTGACGGGCGAGGAACTGAGCGTCGAACTGACCTCAGCGGAGAATGGGCTTACTTTGGCGGAATGGGCGCTCAAGCCCAAAGCGCGCTAAGTCGGGCAATCTGTGTCGATATACCTCGCTATTTTTATCTATGATTAGGCCCGGCTTTATTGACCCCGTGCGGGCACCCGCGTACACCGCAAGTCAATTGTTGTTTTGACCCGACGCTGGATGCGGGCAAACGCAAAGGACAAGTTAAGGAGCCACACGTGGAAGACATGCTGCGGGAATACCTTCCCATCCTCGTATTTTTGGTCGTTGCTATCGGCCTTGGTCTTGTCCTGATGCTGTCCGCGGTGGTGATCGCGGTGCGCAATCCGGACCCGGAAAAAGTCAGCGCCTATGAGTGCGGCTTTAACGCCTTTGATGATGCGCGGATGAAATTCGATGTTCGGTTTTATCTGGTGTCGATCTTGTTCATCATTTTTGATCTGGAGATCGCTTTCCTATTCCCTTGGGCCGTGGCCTTTAAGGATGTCAGCATGGTCGGCTTCTGGTCGATGATGATCTTCCTTGGCGTTTTGACCGCCGGGTTTGCCTATGAGTGGAAAAAAGGCGCGCTCGAATGGCAATGAGCGCGCCTGAAGGTACTTAAATGTCAAAAAGTCCGCTAGAACCTAGGCAGCCTTTGAAATTTTAGTTTTGCGTTAATGTTGGTGCACACCGAACCGTTTGGTCTTGGTCTTGATACTTCTGCCGGCTAACGGCGTCGCGACCGCAAAGGCTTTAACGAACACAGTTGAACCCACAATTAATATTCTTTTCATGACAATGCTTCGGTGTGGTAAAATAGAACTTCGTCTGAAAAGGTTAATCGTGGGGCGCATCTAAGCCAAAATAAAAAGTTAACGTTTTTCGTTTTGCAATCTAACTTTGGGTGTCTTGGCCTTGTGTTTTAAAGGGTTTGGATGCGACAAATTTTTCAATTTGAAAACTCTTACTGCTGCATCATTTGTGTCAATTTCCAAACAATGAAGACGCACCAAGCGCATTGTTCACAGCGGTGATCTGAAAACGTCGTGCCGTGGCGTAAGCCAACGCCTCGAGCGACATTGCGTATGAATTCTGGGGGCCTGACCCTAATCCTCGGTCTTCCAAACCAATGCTGCATCCATCGTTTCTGGAACGGCAAGGTAGGATGCAATCAGACGATCAATGGCGCGGCGCGACACGTGCCGATGGCTTTCGCTTAACCCAAGGGAGGCAACCATTTTCCAGTGACCATACATGATGACCACAAAAAGATACGAAATCTCCGTGCAGGCGGGCAGGGGCAGATCTGGGTGTTGCAGCCGCAGTTCGTGGCTCACCACCTGACCTAATAATGTGTAATTGTCTCGTAGAGCACGTTGCAGGCGCGTTGAACCTGCGGACAAACTGAACAGCGCGTCATAGGCTTGATCATCGCGTGGCTTTCGAGTGCCTTCGAGCACGTCGAAATAAAAGTCAAAAAACAGATCGAGACGATTGGCGCCTTCGTGCTTTGACACGCCTTCGATCATCGCTTCTCGGTAGGTGTCGGCCAACATGTCGCAAAGCGCCAACATCAAGTCTTCGGGGTGCGGAAAATAATAGCGCACCAATTGGCGCGTCACGCCAGCAGCTTTTGCCACCTGATCGTAAGACAGTTGGGGCAACCCATCTTTTAGCAACACGTCAAAGGCGCCGTTCAGGATTTGGGCTGATTTGTTCGGTTCTTTTTGCGTCATATCGTCTAGTTGGGTTGCTCTTGTTAACAAAGCGTTGCGAAACCTGACGCTAAGGTCAAGTCTCGCGCTTGATTGACCTTAAGTTGGCGCATGTCGCGTTGACCCCCTTAGGGCGCTAGGATACAGGATATTCAAACACCGATGGGCGGAGATGTCCGCCTCCCAGACGCCAGGAGCAATAATACAGATGTCGATTGCCACATCCCCCAACTCCGCCGGTATGGACCGTGACGTCGCCGCCCGTGAATTGAACGAACAATTGCAGGACAAGGGGTTTTTGCTGACCTCAACAGATGACTTGATCAACTGGGCGCGCACCGGGTCTTTGCACTGGATGACCTTTGGGCTGGCGTGCTGCGCTGTTGAGATGATGCACACCTCTATGCCGCGTTATGACCTTGAGCGTTTCGGTACTGCGCCGCGCGCGTCTCCACGCCAATCCGATTTGATGATTGTTGCCGGCACGCTGACCAACAAAATGGCGCCTGCCTTGCGTAAGGTCTATGACCAGATGCCCGAACCACGTTACGTGATCTCTATGGGGTCATGTGCGAACGGCGGGGGCTACTATCACTACAGCTATTCCGTGGTGCGGGGCTGCGACCGGATCGTGCCCGTTGACGTCTATGTGCCGGGCTGTCCGCCCACGGCAGAGGCGCTGCTTTACGGCATCATGCAGCTGCAACGCAAAATGCGCCGGACTGGGACGATTGTTCGCTAACCAGCGCGCCTCAATATGGCCTGCGCTGCGGGTCGATCACATTTCTCCGAAACTGGAGCACACATGACCGAAGCCCTGAACGAACTCGGCACTTACCTTGAAACCAAGCGCCCTGATTGCGTGCTGGAATGGGATGTCACCCACGGCGAACTGAACGTGGATGTGGCCCCGGCCAATATCACAGGCTTTGTCGAATTCCTGCGCAACGATTCGGCGTGCAAGTTCTCGTCGCTCGTGGACATCACTGCGGTTGATTACCCCGGTCGCGCAAAGCGGTTCGATGTCGTGTACCACTTCCTAAGCATGTATCAGAACCAACGCATCCGCCTGCGGTTGTCGATCCGCGAAGACCAAATGGTGCCATCGATCACAGATGTGCATCCGTCCGCCAACTGGTTTGAGCGCGAAGTGTTCGACATGTTTGGTATCCTGTTCTCCGGCCATCCGGACCTGCGGCGTATTCTGACGGATTACGGTTTCCGCGGTTATCCGCTGCGCAAGGATTTCCCAACAACGGGCTACACCGAAGTACGCTATGACGAGGTGGAAAAACGGGTGATCTATGAACCCGTGTCATTGGTGCAGGAATACCGTCAATTCGATTTCATGTCCCCTTGGGAGGGCGCGGAATACATCCTGCCCGGAGACGAGAAAGAGGCCGAAGGGAAGTGATGTGGATATGCTGATCTGGATCCTAATTGCGGCGCTGACCATCCTGCCGATGTACAAGCTGTTGCCTCACTTTGGCATCAACGCCTATTGGGCCTTTGTGTGTGTGCTGCCGATTGGGACCATCGCAATGCTATGGTTCATGGCCACAAAGCTGCAAGAGCTGGAAAAACGGTAATGGACGGTCAATTCGACACTTCAAGCGATCTGCATACTGCCGCGCTCACTTATTGTGATGCGGTCTACTTTGCGCGCGCTGACGTGTTCGATAGCTTGTGCCATGACCAGTTCCAAATGACCCTCATCGAAGATGGCGCGGCAACGTTTTGGAACAAGGCGTCTTATTTGGAGCGTGTGCGTGGACGTGATCCGTTTCCAGCGCCGGCTGTCTACGAGATACTTGGAATGGACAGTGCAGGCGATGAAATCGCGCGTGTGCATCTGACTGTGGATGTGCCTCCGCTGCGTTATGAGGATCATTTGGGATTCGTCCGCGTGGATGGGACGTGGAAATTGCTGACAAAGGTGTTCCGCACAGCGGCGCGTCTGAAAGAGGAGGTGCAGTAATGCCAAGCTGGCTTTACCCAATTCTGGCGGTTCTGACGATCATTCCGTTCTGGATTTTCCTTCCGAAATTCCGGCTGCCTTCGTGGTTTGCCATATTCTCGCTGACACCATTCACTGTTATCCCATTGCTGTGGTTGATGGCATATCGCGACAAGATCACTATTCCAGGAGTAGACAAATGATGGACGGCTCCAAATTCGATGACGCCCTGACCGGCGAACAGAAGATCCGTAACTTCAACATCAACTTTGGCCCGCAACACCCTGCGGCGCATGGTGTTTTGCGCTTGGTGCTGGAGCTCGATGGCGAAGTCGTCGAACGATGCGACCCCCATATTGGCCTGCTGCATCGTGGCACTGAAAAGCTGATGGAATCGCGGACCTATCTGCAAAACCTGCCTTACTTTGACCGCCTCGACTATGTGGCGCCGATGAATCAGGAACACGCCTGGTGTCTGGCCATCGAAAAACTGACAGGAGTCGAAGTGCCGCGTCGCGCGTCTTTGATCCGCGTGCTTTATTCTGAAATCGGGCGCGTACTGAACCACCTGCTGAACGTAACGACACAAGCCATGGATGTGGGCGCGCTGACGCCACCGCTCTGGGGTTTTGAAGAGCGTGAAAAGCTGATGGAATTTTATGAACGCGCTTGCGGTGCACGTCTGCACGCGGCGTATTTCCGCCCCGGCGGTGTGCATCAGGACCTGCCAGATGCGTTGATCGACGACATCGAACAGTGGTGCCACGAATTCCCTGAGTTCTTGGCGGATATTGACGGGTTGCTAACTGAAAACCGTATCTTCAAGCAGCGTAACGTCGACATCGGCGTCGTAACCGAAGAAGACATTCTGAACTACGGTTTTTCCGGTGTGATGGTGCGTGGCTCTGGGCTTGCGTGGGATTTGCGCCGTAGCCAACCCTATGAATGTTATGACGAATTCGACTTCCAAATCCCTGTGGGTAAAAACGGCGACTGTTATGACCGCTATCTGGTTCGCATGGAAGAGATGCGCCAGTCCGTCAGCATCATGAAGCAGTGCGTTGCTAAACTGCGCGAAGCGACAGGCGATATTCTGGCACGCGGCAAGATTACACCGCCGTCGCGCACCGATATGAAAACCTCGATGGAATCGCTGATCCACCACTTCAAGCTCTACACCGAAGGGTTCCACGTCCCTGAAGGCGAAGTGTACTGCGCTGTCGAAGCACCCAAAGGTGAATTCGGCGTCTATCTTGTCGCCGATGGATCGAACAAACCTTACCGCGCCAAACTGCGTGCGCCCGGTTTCCTGCATTTGCAGGCGATGGACCACATGAGCACTGGCCACCAATTGGCCGACGTTGCCGCGATCATCGGTACGATGGACGTGGTGTTCGGAGAGATTGACCGATGAGCGCCGATGCAACACGTCGCTAACATACTCGGGGTAGGGATTGGGGTGGCTTTGATCGCTTACGGCTGTTGGTACTTTGTCCAACCTCTGGTCGCGCTTGCTGCCGCAGATCATACTGTGGAGCGCCTGCCGCTGGTCATGGGCGGGCGGTACGTGTTTTTTGGAGCGTTGCTGGTCGCGGCACTGCTTTACGCGGATCACACTGTGACCACTGCTTTGCTGGTTGGATTCACGTTTCTGGCTGTTGTTGATACGGTCATCTATTGGAACATTGCGCCCGCGCGCCATGCCGTCACCGGGGTTATCTCTGCCCTGTTTGCCATTTTCTTCTTTAGACAACGAAAGGTGGGTAACTGATGCTCCGCCGCCTACACCAAGAACAACCCGATAGCTTCGCATTTACGCCCGCCAATCAGGCATGGGCCGAGGCACAGATCACAAAATACCCCGAAGGCCGCCAAGCCAGCGCGATCATTCCGCTGCTTTGGCGTGCGCAGGAACAAGAGGGTTGGTTGACTCGTCCGGCAATCGAAACCGTGTGCACTATGCTTGATATGGCGTATATCCGTGGTCTCGAAGTGGCATCATTCTACTTTATGTTTCAACTGCAACCTGTTGGTTCTGTTGCGCATATTCAGGTCTGCGGCACAACATCCTGTATGATTTGCGGGGCCGAAGATTTAGTCGCGGTCTGCAAAGACAAGATCGCCAAGAAGGCGCATCAACTTTCAGCAGATGGTAAATTCAGCTGGGAAGAGGTCGAGTGCCTTGGCTCTTGTGCCAATGCGCCCATGGCCCAGATCGGCAAAGATTACTACGAAGACCTGACCGCTGCACGCATGGGCGAAATCATCGACGAACTTGCGGCGGGCAAAGTGCCCACTCCGGGCCCACAAAATGGGCGCTATGCTGCAGAACCTTTGGGTGGTCTGACCACGCTCAAGGATTTTGACAGCGGCAAAACCAAATACAATGCCTCTGTCCAGCTTGCTGTCGATATTGGCGACACAGTCAAACGGATCGACGGCACAGAAGTACCTTTGATTGCCCCATGGCAGGGCAAAGCTGCCAACACCGCTGCGAAGCCTGCAACCAAAGCCAAAGCCACCAAGTCTAAGGCGACCAAAGCAAAAACGGCTGAGCCTAAGGCGACCAAAGCGAAGGCAGTCAAAGCTGATGCACCCAAAGCTGCACCAGCGAAACCGAAAACGAAGACCAAAGCGAAGGCCGATGCACCAGTACCCGAAGCGTCAACAGGTGCGGGCAATAAGCCTGCAACCCTGAAAGCGGCGCGCGGTGGCAAAGCAGATGACCTGAAGATGATCAAAGGCGTCGGCCCCAAGATGGAAGCGCTTTTGAACAGCCTTGGCTTTTACCATTTTGATCAAGTCGCATCGTGGAAAGCCGACGAAGTGGCGTGGGTGGATCAGAACCTCGAAGGGTTCAAGGGCCGTGTATCCCGTGACAATTGGGTGTCTCAAGCCCAAGCTCTTGCAACAGGCGCTGAGACAGAGTTTTCTAAGCGGGCAAAAAAAGGCGATATCTATAAGTCGTAAATTCGGTAAAACTATCCTGATACCAGGAGGGGGAAGTTAATGAATAACGATAACGAAAGTATGAGCTGCGCGACAGGGTGTTGGCTGGTAGGGGCCTTGGCGGGGCTTTTGGCTGCTGTTTTGCTTGGGTCTCAAGGGGGATGGTCATTCTTTCCGGCCATCTTGGCTGGGATCGTGGTGGCAGTCATAGCAGGGCTACTGCTGAATTGGGCGCTGTGCCGATCCTCTACTGCTGTTGAAGAACCTATGCGCGCTGCGGAAACTGCTCGTCC
>CAZJAW010000014.1:0-6595 GCA_964544035.1 uncultured Rhodobacterales bacterium | reverse complement strand
GAAACTGCTCGTCCTGCAGAAACTGCTCGCGTTCAAGAAACAGCTCGCGCCGAAACAGACACCGCTCGCGCCGAAACGGAGACGCGTTCTGCTGCAGCTGCAACCACGGCGACTGCGGCCGCTGCCGCTACCGCTTCTGCTGCGACCATGTCGCAAGCGCCCGCGGCGAATTCAGCGCCTGCACCGACCGCACCTGCTGCACCGGTCATAAAACCTTCGACTCCATTGGCGGGCGAAGCTGAATTGGCCAGCCGCAAGGGTGAATGGTCCTATAAAGCGGATGATGCGGACAAGGCACCGCCCGCAAAAGCGCCCGCAAAGAAAGCGGCCGCCAAAAAAGCACCTGCAAAGAAAGCGGCAGCCAAGGCGGCTCCGGCCAAGAAAGCTCCTGCTGAAAAGGCTGCGCCTAAAAAGACTGCGGCCAAGTCAAAAGCAGCGAAGCCAGCCGCAAAGGCGGCAGCGAAATCTGCTGACGCAGGTGCTGGCAAAAAGCCGAGAACTCTTAAAAAAGCACGTGCAGGCGGTGCGGACGATCTTAAACTGATCAAGGGCGTTGGTCCCAAGATGGAAGACTTGCTGCACTCGATGGGCTTTTTCCACTTTGATCAGGTGGCAGGCTGGGGGCCGGGCGAGGTTTCATGGGTTGATCAAAACCTCGCAGGTTTTAAAGGCCGCGCGACGCGGGATGAATGGGTGGCACAGGCCAAGATTTTGGCGGCTGGTGGTTCCACAGAATTCTCGGCCAAGAAGGGCGGCGCTACCTAACGCATGTCTGATCAGCTTGATCCAAAACTGGCCCGTCAGGGCCGTATCGCGGCCCTCGTCATTGCGGGGGCCGCTATTTTGTCCGTCTTTGCGCCATTGATTGTGCGCGGATTAGGACTGCCTGCGCGATTTGAAGTGCTTTTGCTGCTTTTTGCACTGGCTGCGTTCATTTGGGCACTGGTGGTGGCCCTCAGGATTTGGCAAAACAGCCGCAACTCATAAACGGGCCCACGCGCCTGCACTGCATCGAAAAGGAAGTGACATGCTCGCTGACAAGGATCGTATCTTTACCAACCTTTACGGGATGCACGATCGCACGCTCAAAGGCGCGCAGGCACGCGGCCATTGGGATGGCACCGACAAACTGATCAAAAAGGGCCGCGACTGGGTGGTTCAAGAGATGAAAGATTCCGGTCTGCGTGGACGCGGCGGTGCGGGCTTTCCCACAGGCCTTAAGTGGTCGTTTATGCCCAAGGAAAGCGATGGTCGCCCCAGCTATTTGGTGGTGAATGCTGACGAATCCGAACCCGGCACCTGCAAAGATCGCGAGATCATGCGCCATGATCCTCATACCCTGATCGAAGGTTGCCTGATCGCGTCTTTCGCGATGAACGCCAATGCGTGCTACATTTACATTCGCGGCGAATACATCCGCGAAAAAGAAGCGCTGCAAGCCGCCATTGATGAGGCATATGACGCAGGCCTCGTGGGCAAGAACGCGGCCAAATCCGGCTGGGATTTCGACATTTACCTGCACCACGGGGCAGGGGCCTATATCTGCGGCGAAGAAACCGCACTGCTCGAATCGCTGGAAGGCAAAAAGGGCATGCCGCGCATGAAGCCGCCATTCCCTGCCGGTGCGGGTCTTTATGGCTGCCCGACTACCGTGAACAATGTGGAATCCATCGCCGTTGTGCCGACGATCCTGCGGCGCGGTGCGTCGTGGTTCTCGGGCTTTGGACGCCCCAACAATGCGGGCACCAAGCTGTTTGCGATCTCGGGGCATGTGAACAACCCGTGCGTTGTCGAAGAAGCGATGAGCATCCCGTTCGAGGAACTGATCGACAAGCACTGCGGCGGTATTCGCGGCGGGTGGGACAACCTCAAGGCTGTTATCCCGGGTGGATCGTCCGTGCCAAACGTTCGCGGCGAAGACATGCGCGACGCGATCATGGACTTTGATGCGCTCAAGGAAAAAGGCTCAAGCCTTGGAACTGCTGCGGTCATCGTAATGGACAACTCCACCGACATGATCAAAGCGATCTGGCGGTTGTCGAAGTTCTACAAACACGAATCCTGTGGGCAGTGTACGCCGTGCCGCGAAGGCACCGGCTGGATGATGCGCGTCATGGACCGTCTGGTAAAGGGCGAGGCCGAGGTCGAGGAAATCGACATGCTGCTGGACGTCACCAAACAGGTCGAAGGGCATACAATCTGTGCGCTTGGCGATGCGGCGGCGTGGCCTATTCAGGGGTTGATCAAGAACTTCCGGGGCGAGATTGAAGACCGGATTGCAGGCAAGCGGATCGCGGCGGAGTGATCCGCTATCCAATGAACAGTCGCCCGAATGACGGGCGGTGCGATATCTGCGGACACGAAAACGAAAAAGGATTTGGCGCCATGCTTTGTGCGCAGTGCGGATCATTTGTTGACCCACCGGCGCATCCGACAGAGCAACTGCAACCCACTTACAACGGATCCTTTTCTGGCAAGTCAAAATGGGTCGTAGTGTTTGCCCTGTACGTGGCGGTGGCTGTCGGCGCGTTCTTTTTCTTTTTCCTCTAATGCCCCTTGCTGAATTCAACATAGGCACTCTGAAATACGACTGGGACGACCCGCGTGTTGCGGACTTCCAAAACAACCTTGATCGGGTTTATGACATTGCGCGCCGCGCACCCGGCTACATCTGGCACATGGAAAACGAAGATATGGAGGCGGCGCAGCTTGATGCTGGCGGCCCGCTTGGGGGTAATCCGCGTACCGCTTCGACCCTTTCAGTATGGAAAGATGTCGCAAGCTTTCGCCACTTTGTATTTCAGACTGTGCACAAGCAGTTCTATGACCGCAAAGCCGAATGGTACGATCTGGACAATCAAGGCACGCGCCTTGTGATGTGGTGGGTTGCGGACGGGCACATCCCAACCGTGACAGAGGCCATGGAACGCTTTCATCATCTGCAAAATCATGGCAAGAGTGACCATGCCTTTGGCTGGGACCACGTGGTGTAACCTGAGCCGAAGGTCAAAGCCTGCGCGGAGACCAAGATGACCAAGACCGAAACCTTGCAAATACAGCGCCCCATGATGCTGACGGCCTTGCTGCTGATTGCAGCATTATTGTTGTCGGCCTGCGCGGAACGCAGAGCCGATCGTGTCGCTTTTGACGGCCAGTTTTTCCGCGCATCTTCAAAGAAACTTGATAAGGATCGCATAGATTTCGAAGTCAATGTGCGTCCGGTTTCAGCATCATTGGACGGTGCGCGCGAAGCAGGGCGGCAAGAAGCAACACGGTATTGCGTTGGCAATTTTGGTTCCTCTGAAATTGACTGGATTTCTGGACCCGATGGCGAAGACGGACAGCTGCGTGTATCCAATGATACCTTGCAGTTGCTTGGTCGTTGCCAAGCACGCTGAGTTTGGCAGTAAACTTATGCAAAAGCGGCCACATTTTGCGTTTGGTAGGGTTGTGTAAAGCCATGATATTGCATAGCAGAGACGTGCTTTCCCATCTTGTGTCCTAATGGCACGACCAGAGGAGAGAAATGATGCGCGCGATGATTATGGCCTTGATCCTAAGCCTATCTGCCGGGGCCCTTTCGGCAAAACCGCACTTGCGGGATGTGCCCGAAGTGGACGGCACTATTTTGGCTATAGGTATTGCGGATGAGATCCGCAAAAATTGCCCGGAAATTTCCGCACGTATGTTGACGGCGCTGGCTGTCATCCAAAGAGTGGGCAAACACGCACGCGCTTTGGGGTACAGCGAAGAAGAAATTGATGCCTACCGCAAATCGGATGCGGAAAAGGACCGCTTGAAAGCCAAACGTGACACCTATCTTAAGCAGGGTGGCGCGGCTGCGGGATCAGCGGATGGATATTGCGCTTTGGGGCGTGTTGAGATCGAAAAAGGTGGCCAGATCGGCGCCCTACTGAGGATAAACTGACGTATGAGCAACCTTCGCAAAGTCGTCATTGACGGGAACGAGATCGAAGTGGATGGGGCGTTGACCCTGATCCAGGCCTGCGAAGAGGCAGGGATTGAAATCCCGCGATTCTGTTATCACGAACGTTTGTCTATCGCAGGCAACTGCCGCATGTGCCTGGTCGAAGTCGTTGGCGGCCCGCCCAAACCAGCGGCAAGCTGCGCGATGCAGGTCAAGGACTTGCGCCCGGGTCCTGAAGGCGCGCCACCTGTCATCAAAACCAACTCTCCCATGGTTAAAAAGGCCCGCGAAGGGGTCATGGAATTCCTGCTGATCAACCACCCGCTGGATTGCCCGATCTGTGATCAGGGCGGCGAGTGTGACTTGCAGGATCAGGCGATGGCTTACGGCGTCGATTTTTCCCGCTTCCGCGAGCCCAAGCGCGCGACGGATGATCTGGACCTTGGCCCGCTTGTTGAAACCCACATGACCCGCTGCATTTCCTGCACGCGGTGTGTGCGCTTCACCACCGAAGTGGCAGGCATCACTCAGATGGGCCAGACGGGCCGGGGTGAAGACAGCGAGATTACGTCCTATCTGGGCGAGACGCTGGACAGCAATTTGCAGGGCAATATCATCGATTTGTGCCCAGTGGGGGCGTTGGTGTCCAAGCCTTATGCCTTTACCGCCCGTCCGTGGGAACTGAACAAAACCGAATCCGTTGACGTGATGGATGCGATGGGGGCTTCGATCCGTGTGGACACCAAGGGGCGCGAAGTGATGCGCTTTTTGCCGCTGAACCATGACGGTGTGAACGAGGAATGGATTTCCGACAAAACGCGCTTTGTCTGGGATGGTCTGCGTCGCCAGCGTCTGGACACACCCTACATCCGTGAAAACGGCAAATTACGCAAAGCCACTTGGCCCGAAGCGCTTGGCAAGGCAGCCGAAGCCATCAAAGGGGCAACGTCCCTTGCAGGCCTCGTCGGTGATTTGGCTCCGGTTGAAGCGACCTTTGCACTGAAACAGTTGATCGAAGGGCAGGGTGGCATTGTTGAGTGCCGCACTGATGGCGCCAAGCTGCCATCTGACAACCGTGCGGCCTATGCGGGCACGGCCACGATTGACGATATCGACGGCGCCGAAGCGATCATGTTGATCGGTACCAACCCGCGTCTCGAAGCGCCTGTGTTAAACGCGCGCATCCGCAAGGCGTGGACGATGGGTGCCAATGTTGGTGTAATTGGCGAGATGCCCGACCTGACTTACGAGGCGAACCATATCGGCGCTGATGCCACCATCATTGATGACCTGCTGAAACGCGATCATTCCGAAGTGGCTGAAAAACCATCAGTGATTGTCGTGGGCATGGGGGCGCTGACACGCAGTGACGGCGCGGCGATTCTGGCAGGTGCGCAAGCGCTGGCTGAAGCGACCAAGTCCGGCCTGTTGATCTTGCACACTGCCGCCTCGCGCGTTGGTGCGTTGGATGTCGGTGCCACGAACCCTGATTCTATGGCCGCCATCGACAAGGCTGACGTGATCTACAACCTAGGCGCGGATGAATTGGAAATTTCGGATGGCGCATTTGTGATTTACCAAGGCAGCCATGGTGACCGGGGTGCACATCGCGCAGATGTGATCCTGCCTGGTGCCGCCTACACCGAAGAGGGCGGGTTGTTTGTCAATCTTGAGGGGCGTCCGCAATTGGCGACACGTGCCAGCTTTGCGCCGGGTGAAGCCAAGGAAAACTGGGCGATCCTGCGGGCCTTGTCTGGTGAACTGGACGCGACGCTGCCATTTGACAGCCTTGCGAGCTTGCGCAGCGCAATCGTCAAAGCGCACCCACACTTGGGCAACATTGACGAAGTGGCTGAAAATACTGGCAACGCGTTGGCAAAAGGCAAAATTGCCAAAGGTGCGTTGACCTCGACTGTTACGGACTTCTACCTGACCAATCCAATTGCGCGGGCCAGCCAATTGATGGCCGAGCTAAGTGCCAACGCCAAAGCACGCAAGACAGAGGCCATGGCGGCTGAGTGAAAGCGCTCTGGCTCATAACACTTGCGCCTTTTGCGGGCTGCGACACTGTGCCAACGGCTGAGCAGTTCATTCCCGATTATCGCGGAGTGGAAACCACGTTGCTCGACGATGATTTGGTGCAATTCCACGTGACGATGACCAACGCGTTGAGCTCTAAGGACGTGGACGACTATGCCGAATGTGCGGCTGCTGGCTATACGCTGATCCGAGGATGGGGTTTTGCACGGCATTTGCGCACAAATGTTGACGAAGAGGCTGGCGTGTGGACGGCGGATGCTGTTTACACCATCTCGCCAGCTTTGCCGCGGGGGATAAAGACAATCGACGCCGAAGTCGTGTCTGCATCTTGCGCGGAAAAGGGAATACCGACGGTGTGAGGACTGATGGCTGACTTTTTCACAAATAGCCCGTTGGGCATAGGATTGCTGATCGTAGGTCAGGTGTTGTTGGTGGTTGTTCCACTGCTCGTCGCCCTTGCGTTCTTGATGTATGCGGATCGCAAGATCTGGGCCGCTGTCCAGATGCGCCGCGGCCCCAACGTTGTTGGCTTTTTTGGCCTGCTGCAAAGTTTTGCGGATTTTGGCAAATATATCGTCAAAGAAGTGGTTGTGCCTGCGGGCGCTGACAAGGGCGTGTTCTTTATGG
>CAZJAW010000013.1:0-15416 GCA_964544035.1 uncultured Rhodobacterales bacterium | reverse complement strand
ATCAAGCGCAGCGGTATGTTGTCGATCGCCTCATAGCCCAGATCTTCAAGCGCACGGATCGCACTGGACCGGCCCGCACCCGAAGGGCCGGTTACCAAGACGAAGCGGAGCGGGTCAGTGCTATGTTCGGATTCGTTCATGTCGGCTCCTGTCGCGAACCCTTTAAATACTGTAGAATTGCCGCAGGCCAAGCGACGTTAACCACTTTGTGCAAACACGGGCGGCTTAGGCCTAAAAAATCAACCGAGTGTACAGAAGGCAACCGCATCGTTTCAGTATTTTCCAAATCTATGACCAGCACGATTGCGGCTTCGGTCGGTTTGGCCTTCAACACACCGACACCGCGCGCTTCGATCAATCCCTTGATGGACGCAGGCGCAGACGCCCAAAGCACGTTGTCTTGCCTGATAAGTTCTGTTTGATCATCTGAGATCAATTGGCAACCTATCGCCATAAGCTGGAGCGCCAGAGACGATTTTCCGCAGCCCGCGGACCCAGTAATCAAAACACCTTTTTGTTCGAAGGCGACGGCGGTTGCGTGTACGCGCGTCTGTTGGATCATGCTAAACTAGACCGGCAAACCCACGACAAAGCGCGCGCCCAGCGGTTCCGAGGTCACGTCTGCATCAGTCGGGCGGATATTCTCTGCCCAGATTACACCACCATGAGCTTCGACAATTTGCTTTGAAATCGCAAGACCAAGTCCGGAATTGTTGCCAAAGTGCTCGTCCGGACGTTGTGAGTAGAAGCGTTTGAAAATCTTGCTCAAGGCTTGGTTTGGGATACCAGGACCGGTGTCTTCAACCACGATCAGCACCCGGTTTTCACGTTTACGCGCCCAGATGCGAATAGCATCTCCATCCTCACAGAAAGAAATAGCGTTGGTGATCAGATTCACAAAGACCTGCGCAAGGCGCGCCTCTAGGCCCTGAACCTCAATCGGGTTAGCGGGCAAGTCAGAAATAAACTCTATGCCTTTACCCTTGGCATCTTCGCCCAGATATTGGCTGAGGTTGCCGAGCATATTCAGAAGGTTGAATGCTTCTTCTTCTTCCTTAACCAACTCGCTGTCGAGCCGCGACGCGTTAGAAATATCGCTAACCAATCTGTCTAGGCGACGCACATCGTGGTCGATGACATTCAGTAGTTTTTCGCGCTGGTCATCGCGCTTGATCATGCGCAGCGTTCCCACCGCAGACCGCAGGGACGCGAGAGGGTTCTTAATCTCATGCGCAACATCGGCGGCAAACTGTTCGTTACCGTCAATACGATTGTAAAGAGCCGCGATCATCCCCCGCAACGCACCAGACAACCGCCCGATTTCATCAGGCCGCGCAGTCAGATCAGGAATGCGGATACGCCCAGGATTGACCTTCCGGGCGTTCTTGTCACGCCCCAGTTCGGCCGCTGCGGCAAGATCCGCCAGTGGATTGGCGATGGTCGACGCCAAAACGAGGCTAAGACCAATAGACACCAAAGTCGCAATGACAAACATCTGCAAAACACGTTCACGTTCGCCTCGCACCGTGGCATCAATTTCGCCAGAAGCACTGGTCAAAGCGACGACACCGACCGCCGCCCCATCTTGTTGAATGGGCGTTACGACACTAAACAATGCGCCCCCGGCCCCGTCTAAACCTTCGCTTACTTGAGTTTCACCGCCAAGAGAGCGCGCCATCAGAGGACGCAACTGCTCTTCAATTGACGGAGGCGCTTCTTTTTCGGAGGTAAATGGACCGGAAATAATATTCCACAACCAGCTCAGCCCGTCCGTCAACAATGCGACGTCTTCGCCAGATGATTGTGAAGGTTCTAGTGGCGCAAGCATACCCTCACTTTGCGCGACCAAAGTATTGGCTGTATCAAACACAAGCACTTCGTGCCCGCGTCGCAAGTCCAATTCCGAAAGTGTCACGTCCACACCTTCACCCGTCGCGAGGTCGACAGGAGCGCCCGAAATCAATTTCGCTTCAATCACATCAGCAACCAACTCAGCTTCGGCCACTAGGGCAGAAACGCGCTGCTCAACAAGGCTGTCCCGTGTAGAGTTGAGATACAAAATACCCGCAACCAACACGTTGAGGGCGATCAGGTTGAACGTGATAATCTTGCGCGCCAAAGGCGAACTGCGCAACGAGAAAAGACCGCGCCGGGCGCGGTCATCTCGCAATTCGGACGAGGCTGCGGTGTCTGGCGCAACCCAGTCTTCCCCAAGCACGACGTCGCCGTCATGCGATGGTTGTGGGCTGCTCATATCCCGCACGGGTTTTCCCTTCGGCCTGTACCAAAATTGGCGTTATTATTCTTCGTTGTAACGATAGCCGATGCCGTAAAGCGTCTCAATCGCCGAGAAACTATCATCCGCTGTGCGCATCTTTTTGCGCAAACGTTTGATATGACTGTCGATTGTACGGTCATCCACATAGACTTGGTCGTCGTAAGCTACGTCCATAAGCTGGTCGCGCGACTTCACGAAACCTGGACGCTGCGCAAGTGCCTGCAACAGCAAAAATTCTGTTACCGTCAGCGACACGTCCTTACCTTTCCAGGCCACCGCATGTCGCAACGGATCCATGCGCAAGTCGCCCCGCTCCATGACTTTGGTTTCTTCAGTTGTGCCAACTTCATCCGAAGCCACCGCATCTTGGCGCCGCAACAGTGCGCGAATACGTTCAACCAAAAGCCGTTGAGAAAACGGTTTTTTGACGTAGTCGTCAGCGCCCATGCGCAGGCCTAGAACTTCGTCGATTTCGTCATCTTTGGACGTTAAGAAGATGACCGGCATCGCCGTCTTCTGCCGCAGTCTCTGCAGCAGATCCATCCCGTCCATCCGGGGCATTTTGATATCCAGAACGGCCATATCTGGAAGGCGTTTGTTGAACGCATCCAGAGCTGCCTGCCCATCGTTATATGTTTCCACCTCGAAGCCCTCGGCCTCAAGCGTCATAGATACAGACGTCAGGATATTCCTGTCGTCGTCTACCAAAGCAATCTTTGACATTGCCTGTTTCCTTGTGCTGCTCGTTATTATTTATTTTTCGTCATTCTCTATTTTTTGGCGCGCCGAATCAATCAATAACTGCGAATCACCTACCGTTTTGCCCCTTTATGTCGTCAGAAATTGGTTAGGAATGGCTAAATTGCCGCACATTTTCTGTGGCGCGGCTCACCCGGACCCAAATGTTTGCGCAATCGTTTGCGATGGTGGCGCTAACGTCGTGCAGTTACCTATTCTCCTTATGAATCTGCATGTTATGTCCATCGGATCGGAGCGGTGACGCCTCGCCCGAGGCCATCAGCCCCCCAACGCCAAACGCAAATTTGCGGAATCAGGAGTAGTAAAATGACATTCGGACGGGTGAACCCACAATTCCAACTGATTGATCAAGGGATCGAGGGCCTCGGCGACGTTTATTACAACTTGATCGAACCCGCATTGATTGAATGTGCGTTGGCGCGTGAAGAAGGCACATTGGGTAACGGTGGTACATTCCTTGTGACCACTGGCAAATTTACAGGACGCTCACCCAAAGACAAACATGTCGTGAAGACGGACAGTGTGGCCGATCACATTTGGTGGGAAAACAACGCCGCCATGTCGCCTGCGGGCTTTGATGCTTTATACGAAGATATGCTCGCCCACATGAAGGGGCGCGACTATTTTGTGCAGGATCTTGTGGGCGGCGCTGACCTTTCACATGCAATCAACGTGCGCATGGTAACAGAGATGGCTTGGCATAGCCTGTTCATCCGCCACCTGCTGCGCCGCCCTGATGCAGACGAAATTGCGCATTTTGTGGCTGACTTCACGGTCATTAATTGCCCGTCCTTCCATGCGGACCCCACGCGCCATGACTGCCGATCCGAAACCGTGATTGCCATGAACTTTGACCGGAAGTTGATCCTGATCGGCGGGACGGAATACGCGGGCGAGAACAAAAAATCGGTATTCACGCTGCTGAACTACTTGCTGCCCGAACGGGGCGTGATGCCAATGCACTGCTCCGCAAACCACGCCCACGGTAATCCGGTTGATACGGCTGTGTTTTTTGGCCTGTCAGGCACCGGAAAGACGACTCTTTCGGCCGATCCAGGGCGCACTTTGATCGGAGACGATGAGCACGGTTGGTCAGATCGTGGCACCTTCAACTTTGAAGGCGGGTGCTATGCCAAAACGATCAGCCTGAGCGCTGATGCCGAGCCCGAAATCTACGCCACAACAAAGAAGTTCGGCACAGTGATCGAAAACATGGTCTTTGACCCCGACACCAAAGAACTGGATTTCGAAGACGACAGTCTGACGGCAAATATGCGCTGCGCTTACCCGCTGCATTATATCTCGAACGCGTCCGCTTCCGCACTTGGAGGTCATCCAAAGAATATCATCATGCTGACCTGTGACGCCTTTGGCGTGTTACCGCCCATCGCGCGGTTGTCACCTGCGCAGGCGATGTACCACTTCTTATCAGGCTTCACTGCCAAAGTGGCAGGCACAGAGCGTGGCGTGACCGAACCACAACCTACTTTCTCGACATGCTTTGGCGCGCCGTTCATGCCGCGACGTCCAGAAGAATACGGTAAGTTGCTGCAAGGAAAGATCGCGAAGCACGGCGCTTCTTGCTGGTTGGTGAACACTGGCTGGACCGGCGGCGCTTACGGCACGGGCAGTCGGATGCCTATCCGGGCGACACGCGCGCTTTTGACCGCGGCAATGGATGGGACACTCGCCGCTGGGGAATTCCGCAAAGACACTAATTTCGGCTTTGACGTTCCGGTCTCTGTTCCCGGCGTTGCAGACATTTTACTGGATCCGCGCCGAACTTGGGACAATGCAGAGGCTTATGATCGACAAGCAACTAAACTCGTGGACATGTTCTCGAACAACTTCGAGCAATATCTGGCTCACATCGACGATGACGTAAGGGCCGCGGCCATCGGATGACAGCGCTCATGGCGTTAGCCTATGCAGCTTCTGCTGCGACCTCGTTCAGCGGAATATCGAGTAGATATTCGAGATCTTCGCGACTGTTGTAGGCCAAAAACGTGTCGATGGGCTCTTCTCGCCCATCGACTATCCACTTCAAAACGCTGGGTTCAAGGTGCAAATATCCGATGCGGGCGCCAAACCCTTTGTATGCGACGATATTCAGGATAAAGCCGTAAATCCAATCTGGGTCCCAACGGCGCATCATCTCAAGCATCCCAGTACGTCCAAATACAGGAGCGAGGCCGACGCCTCGGTATTTTCCGCGTTCCGGCGCAACCCAAAACTCTCCGTGATAGGCCGCCGTTCCGGCAATGCGGTGCGTTCCTGGCGTTGCGCGAAATCGAGACGAATCCAGATCAACGCCGGGCAACGGCGGTGGAAACGCGCGAAACTGGCGTAACAGATAGTTGCTTAGCGGGCGACCAGACAGACGAACGCGTTTGGAGGCCTGTGTGTGGATAAGCTCACCATCTTCGTTGCGTCCGATCATCCAAAACGCATTACTTTTGTTCAAACCATGAAGCGTCGGATCAAAAGGAGCACCCAATTTTTGCATTGGTCTCTCTTTGGCCACAATCTCACTGTACTCGTCAAAATCACTTCCAGTGGAAATTTCGATCCCCTGCGAAAACAAAATATTGCGGCTCGTCGCAATAAATGGGGCCGCGTCAGCGGAAAACTGCATCGTCATGAATCGTCTCCTTTGTCTCGCGTGACAAAGTTAAGACACATTTAGGGAAATTACCCGCAAATTTCTCGTTTAGCGGTAGTATTCTCGTCGGCTACACAAGTTGTAAGGCCGTCGCTACGCGCGAACACACTTTCCCTTTGGCCAATTTTTAGGTTTAGGCAGTGACGCAGTGCAGTCCACTTTGCTGACTAACACCTCTAAAGAGTTTAAATTTTTCGTTAATATTCAGAAGGATAGTTAATTAAATTACTTCTTCCGCTTGGCAAGATGTTCAAAATATGCGTCGTCTGGGCTAAAGTTGGTCGGCATGATATCTGTAATTTCGTTGCGCAAGTCATCATCTAGCCCCGCAATGTTCACATCCGATGTCGGCACCACAAGTGATATAACCGCCGGAGAACCGTCCGGAAAGAATCCCCCCATTAAGAGACGCTGGTAAACCATCGTGACCTGATTCTCTCCGTCGCGCTTCGGCATTCGGGTATAGACATGGTCCAGCCGCGCCATCTGCGTCATTTCAACGTCCAGAAAAGACTTATCCAACATCGTACCCAATTCTTCGCCCGCAGGCAGCCGCGCAAGAGGTCTGCCGATGCTTGATCGTGCATAATCTTTACCAAACCAATTCACATAGGCCGACCGTTCTCCAAATTCGACGCATATCCAACCGTTATCGCTGTTGCGAAAAACCAAGAGATGAGCGCGCACGTGCGCCAAATTTGGGCTCTCGATCTCGCCCGAGGCCATCATCCACGCGCGATAGGTTTCACGTAGCAGTATAGATTCATCGCGCCAGATTGCGCCCAACGGTTGTTGCTGTTGAAAAAAAACCCAATCTCCGCTGCCCGACTTGAGATACTGCAATACTCCATTCGAACCTGATTGACCCCGAGACCAAGCACGCGCGCGCGCCAGAATCTCTTGCGCTTCAGGCAGAGCCTTTTGACCAGATTCGGTGAGTTCGTAGCGGCGCTCCTTCACAAAAAAGAGAGTTTCGCCGCGTAAAACTTCCAGTTGAGAAATGTGTCGGCGCACCGTTTGGCGCGTGCTGTTCAGCTCAGAAACGGCGTGCGACAAATTTAACGTGTGCGCCAAAGTGGTGAACGAACGCATCATTTCGAACAGTAGTGGTTGATTCACATCAGAAATATTGGGCAATGGTTTTGTCACGTCGCGCCTGAATGTATTGTCAGCAATACCATGAAGGTAAACGAATAATACATCAATGCAACATTTACGTGTGCAAAGCGTACAAATCTATCCAATTGAACCGTGGATTGAAATCGACGATCACTCTGATTGAAACAAACGGAGGTATCTAGTTCATGTCGCATCCCGTCGACGTCCATGTTGGAAAACGTCTGAAACAGATCAGAACATTGCGCCGCATGTCGCAAACTGATGTTGCCCAGAAGCTGAATCTATCTTTTCAGCAAATTCAGAAATACGAGATTGGGTCCAATCGTGTGGCGGCGAGCCGACTGTTCGAACTGTCACGTATTTTAGATGTCCAAACGTCTTACTTCTTTGAGGGTATAGACGAAGCAGATGTACCGGCTCGTAAAGACAACGGCATTGATATCGTCAACGCGCTCGCTGCAATCCAAGACGAACAAGTCAAGTCGCGCATCGTCACATTCATTGAAGACGTTTCCGGCGTAACTGTCGCTCGCCACGCATCTTAACTGGTAATTGTTCTTAAATAGTAAATGGTCGTCGGACTAATTTTAGTCCGGCGGTCAGTTGTACGAACAATATCGCTTTTTGCACGTAGAAAACTTGATTCTTTCTGCAACGTTTCCGCCGGGCATTGGCCCAATAGGCTGGCGCAATAGGCGTCAAGTTGAGCGGAAGCATCAACCAACGCATACACCAAAAGCACCAATACCCAGATGATTCTGGAACCGCCCAGCAGTGACTTATGCGGGCGAAGTCCCTCATCGCTACGCTTGATTGCCATTCGCGATCGGAGTCGGAAAAATTATTCTCGCAGGCGCCAACTTCCGAGCTCCTGTTCGAGGACGGCCTCGGCATCGCCAATCGAACCACTCCTTTGACTGCGTGGCCCAGCATCGCAATAGTCATGGCGAACGACCAACAATGCGAGAATTTAGGATTAAGAGATGCGGCCATCTCGCTTTTTCACGCTATTTAACAAGGCTCCATAAGAGACCCTTAAGAAATTTTCGAACAATTTTGTCAGCTCAAACGAATATTTATTGCGCTGCGCCTGCAAAGTGATTACGCAGACGTCGAAGTTTAGACAAGGAATCACCGATGGCACATGACGGTCAGGCTGTGGACAATGCGACGCCCGTTCTGCTGGATGATCTGCTGGCGCTTACAGGTGCCGCGATTGCTCCAGTTGAGACAATATTGGAAACTGCGCGCGCAAAACTGCGCACAAAGTTGAGCGTAAATGACCGCGTGTCGGCAGCGCTTGTTGAGCAACACCAAACAGCGGCACATGGCCTTGCATGGCTTGCAACTTACACTCAATCCTTGCGTCAAATGCACAAGTGGGCAACCGGGCTGCATGCTCAGGACCAATTTGGCGAAGTCGAAGCACTCATCCTGCAAATCGCCTTCGGAGAATACCTTTGGCAGGTTTACGGCGGCATTCAGATGAACCAAGGCGAAGTGCTGCGCCTGCAAGACATGGGCCTAACCCAAGATGATATGCGCGGGATGATGGAACCCGCGGTGATGACCTTAACGCAACACGGGAATACGCAGGCCGCACGTGTGCGATTGGTCGAACTGATGCAAGAACACAGCGCCGACATCACCGTGGGTGCTTCGGGACTGGACGAAGAACTTGAAATGATCCGCGCCCAATTCCGCCGCTATGCAGTGGAAAAGGTCGAACCCTTCGCCCATGATTGGCATCTGAACGACGAACTAATTCCCATGGAAGTCATCGAAGAACTCGCCGAAATGGGTGTGTTTGGGTTGACCATCCCGGAAGAATACGGCGGGTTTGGGTTGTCCAAAGCATCCATGTGTGTGGTTAGCGAAGAGTTGTCGCGTGGATACATCGGCGTTGGCTCTCTTGGCACGCGCAGCGAAATCGCGGCAGAACTGATCATCGCAGGCGGCACAGACGAACAAAAAGCCAAATGGCTGCCGCAACTCGCAAGTGCGGAAACGTTGCCGACGGCTGTGTTCACAGAACCCAACACCGGGTCCGACCTTGGATCCTTGCGCACACGCGCTGTCAAAGACGGTGACACCTACCAAATAACTGGCAACAAAACATGGATCACTCACGCGGCACGAACGCACGTGATGACGCTGCTGGCACGTACGGACCCGAATTCGACCGACTACAAAGGCCTTTCCATGTTTCTGGCGGAAAAGACGCCCGGCGATGATGACAACCCATTCCCAAGTGAAGGCATGACTGGTGGTGAAATCGAGGTTTTGGGATACCGCGGCATGAAGGAATACGAACTGGCCTTTGATGGGTTCGCCGTGAAAAACGAAAACCTGTTGGGAGGCGAGGAAGGCAAAGGGTTCAAGCAATTGATGGAAACCTTTGAATCTGCACGCATCCAAACGGCTGCGCGCGCCATCGGTGTCGCACAGTCTGCACTCGATATCTCCATGCAATACGCACAAGATCGCAAACAATTTGGCAAATCATTGATCGCTTTTCCCCGTGTCGCCAACAAATTGGCGATGATGGCGGTCGAGATTATGATCGCACGCCAACTGACCTATTTTTCAGCTTTCGAAAAAGACGAAGGACGGCGCTGCGACGTCGAAGCGGGGATGGCCAAACTACTTGGCGCGCGCGTGGCATGGGCCGCAGCGGACAATGGATTGCAAATTCACGGCGGAAACGGGTTTGCCTTGGAATACAAAATTTCGCGCGTTCTGTGTGACGCGCGTATCCTCAACATCTTTGAAGGTGCCGCAGAAATTCAAGCGCAAGTGATCGCACGCAGATTGCTAAGTTAGGCAGAGCACTTTTTAGAAGTCAGAAATGGCGTGCAAGCTGTGTCAAAGGCCGCCTACAGCAATTGACCCGATCAAAAAAACACGATTGGTTAAGGGATGCTGACTTTTGCCGCTGCTGTCTTTTTCCTGATCATCACCCCCGGCCCCGGCGTCTTGTCAGCAGCCGGTGTAGGTGCAGCCTATGGCATGCGGTCAGGCTTGCGGTATGTGATTGGGCTTTTTGTAGGCAATAACCTTGTCGTTATGGCGGTCGTTACGGGCCTTGCTGCGCTTGTTCTGGCTAGTCCAATTGTGCGGACAGTGCTGTTTTTCCTATCAACCGCCTATTTGCTTTATCTGGCCTTTCGCATCGCACTTGCAGGTTCGAAACTGGCTTTTGTATCGGCAAAAAGCGAACCCGGCATTATGGCAGGCGTTCTGCTACAGGCGATAAATCCCAAAGCTTACGCTGTGAACACCGCACTTTTTTCCGGCTTTGCCATATTCCCCGATGCACTGTTCGCGGAAGTGATTTGGAAGCTGCTCATCGCCAATGCCATCTGGTTGCCGATCCATGTGATATGGGTCTGGTTTGGAGTCAGGCTAAAAGCCCTTGATCTGGCGCCACACCGTCAACGGATGATAAATGTTGCCATGGCTGCATCAATGTTACTGGTGGTTGGGTTGGCAGTTTGGTCAGAAATCGCAACCTAACGTTCAGCGATAACACGACAGGGGTTGGTTGGCAGGAAAGCTTTGCGATCCTTCGTTGCATGTCTTGTGCATACCGATAACGCATTCGCCCGCGCCCGTTCGGCCGTTTCGCCCTTGCGCGATGCGTAAGCACCACTACCGGATACCGCAAAAGCCACCGGTCCAGAGGTCATCTGGAACCGGTCGAATACTGGCTTTGCGCGTGTAGTTATCTGCACATCCAGACCTTCAATTTTGCTCAGCGTGTTGCGCACTTCGACAATCCGGCAATCGTCATCATTTTCCATGCACCACGCTAAAGCCGTTGATTTGGCCAAGTCTTCGTCTAAATACCCCGTCACCCAGCCAAACGCAGTTTGACCCCGAGCAAACACGGAAACATCGTTGGCCCGTTTGTTCCAACGATCATACCAAAGCTGCATCTCATCGGGCATGCGCTGCCCTGAAGGCGGCCTAACCAAAGTATTGGCCCGCGCTTCAATTACCGCAGGGCCCACCAGTTGCCAGACATTCAACCCGGCAAGCAGAACCAATGCAGCCAACAACGTCAGCACATCCATTGTCGTCAAAGAAAAACGTTTCTCAAGCATACTACCACCCGCTGGCCAATCGACAGCACCAGCACCACGATGTGCACGTCGCATTGTCACCACGCCCATCACATAAGCAAATAATCACGGCGAATGTGCGGCAAACTGCCCAAAACCTGTGGTTGTGACGCTTTGTGTTGCACTGAAACATACTTGTACGTATCGCGATAATATGGCCAAAGCACCTCTCTCCCCCGCCGCGTGGATCGACGCCGGTCTTTCGCAACTCACCGCCTCAGGGCCGTTGGCTTTGCGGGCAGAACCTCTTTCACGTCATCTCAAGACGTCCAAGGGGTCCTTCTATTGGCATTTTAAAGACGTCCCCGCCTTTCAGACTGCCCTTGTATCCGAATGGAAAGACCGCGCGCTTGCCCAACTTGCCCATGATGTTGGCTTGGGTGGATCTGACGCAGACAAGATGATCCGGTTTGGCCAAAGCGTTCAGGACGATAGCGCAGGCCCGGCTTTGCGTGCATGGGCCCAATCGGATGCGTCTGTCGCCAAAGCAATCGCCAAAGTAGATGCCGCCCGGCTAAAACACCTGACACGGTTCATGTCGGATATCGGTATCAGCAATGAAGACTTTGCATTGGCCGCCTATGGCTCACTGGTTGGTCTCAAGCAAATGCACAACGAAGACGGAGACGCACTGGTCGCCTTTGCGGCTCTTGTCGATCTGGTTATGGCGCTGAAATGATCCGCGCAACCTTGGCGTTTCTTGCCATTGTGTCCGCCTGCCAACAGGACGAAACAGTGGCAGCTTATGGCCCCCCTGATGTGACTTGGAAGCTCACTTCCTTGAACGGCGCTCCCTTTACAGCCCGTGCAGAAATCAAATTTTCTGAAGGTGGAAAAATCTCAGGGCGCGCGCCCTGCAACAGCTATTCCAGCATGAGCACCCTGCCTTACCCTTGGTTTGAAGCTGGCCCGATTTTGGCGACCAAAACAGCTTGCCCGGAATTATCTGAAGAAGCTGCATTTTTCGACGCTTTGTCAGCCATGTCACGCGCCATTTTCCTAGATGGCGTGTTGACCATGGCCAATGACGATGGCGGCGAGATGGTATTCACAGCGTCCGAATGAACGCGTCAACAAACCGGGCTCTGACATCCGGTAGCGGGCGCCCTCCGAGATGCGGAGCAAGGTGATTGTTCAGGAAATAACCGGTCGTTTCAAATGCCTGCGCCACCTCGGCGTCGGGTGCGTCCCCCTGCCCGAGCAAAATTGGCGGCAATGGTAACAACCGCGCAGCCCACTCCCCGGCGCCAGCCCGCGACACGGCACGCCCCGTTTTGGGGGAAACAAAAACAAGATCGTCCGCTGCTCCTGTTACGGCGCAAACGCTCAGATCCAGTCCAAACCCCATGTCCTCAAGTAAGGCGACTTCCCATCGCAAATAGGCCAGCGGCCATACCTGGTTCTGCCCTAACAAATCCAAAAGTTGTTCGGTACGCCGGTACAGCGCCCCATGCGCCTCGCGATCTGGCAGGCAAAAACTCAACAATCCCGTGACTGCGTTCAACCCCGCCAAAGCTAAACGATCGCTCATTACCAAGGCGGCGCGGCTGCGCACTGGCTCAACAGTAAACGCGCCAATATGCTCCTCAAGGCGCGCGCGCCATGCGACATCCAATTGCGCTCCGGGTTGCAAGATTGGTGCGATCTTTCGACTGGTACCGCCGCGCACGATGCCTGCATGTCGGCCTCGATCTTCGGTAAAGACTTCGATAATGGAACTGGTTTCGCCATGGCGGCGTACACTCAGCAATATGCCCGTGCCGCGCCAATCCATATTAGGCTAATCCGTCTTGATCCAGCAGATGACGGCCCTGCCGGTCCTCTACCTCAATCACCCAAATATCGGGGTCAAAACTGCGCTGACGGGCGACGGCGGCATCCACTTCAGCTTCATCCCCGCCTGCCAATTCTGCCCAAACACGCGTGTCGGTCATCAGATCAAACGAACGCTGAAACAAAACAGCGCGTCCATCCAAAGTATTCAGTTTAACCAGAACTGCGCCGCCCGTGTCATCGCCGTGTGCCACGACAAAGCCGGGAATGTCCGCAAACCGCAGCCGTGCCAAATACGCATCCACCCAAAATCTTGAGGTTAGTCGCGCCATGGCTTCTTTGTTCCACAAGTATGCATCCCAAAGGCATCGCCTGCTAAATTCTCAAGCATTTCCATCTTTGAAATTCAGCCCCATCTCGGAATAACGCTCGGCCTCTTCTTGCCACTTCTCGCGCACTTTCACTTGCAAGAAAAGATGCACCTTACGACCCAAGAACTCTGTCAGCTCAGCTCGAGAGGCTTGGCTGACCGATTTGATGGTCTCGCCTTTGTTACCCAGCACAATACCTTTATGCCCGTCACGACTGACATAGATAATCTGGTCGACACGCGCAGAACCATCTTTGCGCTCTTCCCAATTCTCAGTTTCGACCGTCAACTGATAGGGCAATTCCTGATGCAAGCGCAGAGTCAGTTTTTCACGGGTCATCTCGGCTGCGATCATACGCATGGGCAGATCAGCAATCTGATCTTCGGGATAAAGCCAAGGCCCCTCAGGCAACTGCCCGGCTAGCCACTGGCGCAACGTCTCTACTCCATGCCCCTTCTCGGCTGAGATCATGAATGTCTCAGCAAAGTCATATTCCGCGTTCAGCTTTTCCGCCAATCCCAGCAGCACAGGCGCATCAACCCGGTCGATCTTGTTGATGGCCAGCGCAATCGTGCGCCCTTTGCCAACGTCACCAAGACCTTCAAGAATGCGCGCCACGCCCTCGCTCAGGCCACGGTGTGCTTCGATCATTAATACAACCACATCCGCGTCCGCAGCCCCACCCCAAGCAGCAGCAACCATGGCGCGATCCAGACGGCGACGGGGCTGAAACAAGCCGGGCGTGTCGACAAAAACGATTTGGCTTTCGCCCTCCATCGCTACACCGCGAATGCGCGCGCGCGTGGTTTGAACTTTGTGCGTGACGATACTGACCTTGGCCCCAACCATGCGATTGAGCAGGGTGGATTTACCCGCGTTGGGCTCTCCGATCAGGGCGACGAAACCGGCGCGAGTGTTCATGTGTCGTGCTCCAAATGGGCTAGTAGTGCTTTGGCGGCGGCCTGTTGCGCTTCGCGTTTCGAACGGGCTGTGGCACTGGCCACCTCTCCGGTCTCAAGTTTAACCTCGATTGTGAATTCAGGCGCGTGATCGGGGCCAGTGCGCGCTGTCTCAGTATATGAGGGTGGTGTAAGGCCACGGGCCTGCGCCCATTCCTGCAAGGCCGTTTTTGCATCGCGTGCATCCGCTTCAACGCGGCCAATACGCGTGCCCCACAGACGCACGATCATCGCCCGCGCCACTTCAAAACCAGCGTCCAGATAAACAGCAGCGATCACCGCCTCAACCGCATCGCCCAGCAGCGCGAGCTTCCGCCGCCCGCCTGACATCATCTCCGAACGCCCTAAGCGAAGCACATCACCCAAACCAATATCGCGCGCAACATCCGCGCAGGTTTCCTTGCGCACCAATGCATTGAAACGTGGAGCCAAGGTGCCCTCTGGAGCGTCTGTATCGGCAGCCAGCAACGCTTCGGCCATGACCAACCCCAGTACCCGATCACCCAGAAATTCTAGCCGCTGGTTGTCGCTGCGCGTCGCTGACGACATCGAGGCGTGTGTGACCGCTTCAATCAACAGCTCTGGTTTGGCAAACTGATGCCCAATACGCGCCTCAAGGCCTTGCAATTCAACCCCCAGCTTCATTGTAAAACCTTCAGAATACGACCCGCTTGCCCATCAAAATTGAACAGAACGAAACGCGCCAAGGAATGAACGTTTTCGACCGGAACAAATCCTACGCCACCCGCAACTTGGGGGGTGCGACTGTCCAAGGAATTATCACGATTGTCACCCATTACGAAAACATGTCCATCAGGGACAGTATACTCCGGCGTGTTGTCTGAAGACTGCGTTCCAATATCCAAAATGTTGTACGACAACCCGCTGGGCAAGGTTTCAGATGCTTGTACCTTAATGCAATCACCGCCGCGACTTACCGGTCCATTTGCGCATCTTGGTATCGTGCTGTTAAACCCTTGCGGGCCGAATTTTTCGACAAAATCAGGAACCGGCGTTTGCGAAAGAAGCGCGCCATTCAACTCAACGATACCGTCGCGCATAATAAGAGTATCCCCTTCAACAGCCATAACTCTAGCAATAAAATCTTGCCCGTTGATAGGATGGTCAAAAACCACCAGTGCCCCGCGATCCGGTTCAACACGCGTTCTCATCGCAATCAAGTAGTCGCCAACAAGTATCGTTGGCTTCATCGAACCAGATGGTATCCAAAACGGCTCCCAAAAAACGCGGCTAAAGATAAGTAACGTTACACCAACTACACCCGCAAACCCGACGCGACGCAGCACAGTATTTTCGCCCGTCCGCGCTTCTTCTCTTGGTGCACGAAACGCAAGGATAGCTATTAAAACC
>CAZJAW010000012.1:0-15562 GCA_964544035.1 uncultured Rhodobacterales bacterium | reverse complement strand
GTCTTCGGGAACATATCCCAAACCCATCTTTGCTATCTTATGCGACAAAAGCCCTGAGATTTTGGTCCCTTGAAAGGTAATCTCGCCCGAGGCCGTCCGCACGATTTGCATCACCGACTTCATCGTTGTGGACTTACCTGCGCCGTTGCGGCCCAGCAGTGCGATGACTTCGCCCTTTGGCACTTCAAGGCTAAGGTCGCGCAGCACGTGGGCCTTGCCGTAGAAACTATTGATGCTTTTGACCTCAAGCATGGGCGCCCTCCTCAGATCCGAAAACTGTACCACCGCCCAAATACACTTCTTGAACCATCGGATTGTTGCGGATGGCGTCAGCATCACCCTCAGCGATTAACCGCCCCCGGTTCAGCACCATGATCCGGTGCGAATGGGCAAAGACCACGTCCATGTCATGTTCGGTAAACAGCACACTGACACCTTTGTCGCGTACGATGTCAGCGGTTAATTGCATCAGCGCCACGCGTTCCTTGGGGGCCATGCCAGCGGTGGGTTCGTCCATCAGCAACACTTTGGGATCATGCGCCAATGCTATGGCCAGTTCCATGCGCTTCAGATCGCCGTAAGCCAGCACTGCGCAATGGCGGTCGGCCTGATCGGCCATGTTGACCATATCCAGCAGCGCCAGCGCTTGGGCGCGATACCGCCGCGTTGCATAGGGCAGGAAACTGAATACCTCGCGGTGGTGCGACAGCAACGCCATTTGCACGTTTTCGACCACAGTCATCGACGCATAAGTCGCAGTGATTTGAAAGGTGCGCCCGACGCCTTTGCGCCATACTTGGCGGGGTTTCAGGCCGGTGATGTTTTCGCCTCCCAATAGCACTTCTCCTGCGGTCGCCTTCAATTGGCCCATCAGCATGTTGAAACAGGTGCTTTTGCCAGCGCCATTGGGGCCGATCAGGGCCAACAGCTCGCCTTGCGCAAGCTGAAAGGATACGTCTTCGACAGCGACCACGGCGTTAAAGTGCTTGGTCAGCCCGCGTGTTTCCAGAACTGCGGTCATCATTGAGCCTCCGCTTTGCGCAGGCCAAGCCGTTCCAGACCTTTGATCAGTGAGCCGACGATACCATGCGGTGCTGCGATCACGACAAAGATGATCAAAACACCCATAGCCAAACGCCAGTATTCAAATCGCAGTAGCGCTTCCTCGATGCCTTTGAAGGAGGCAGCGCCGACGACGCCACCAGCGAGTGTTTTGACACCTCCCAAGAAGACGACAATCAGTGCATCAAAACTGCGCGCGATTTCCAATTCGTTTGGAAAAACGCTGCCTTTGGAAAAGACAAACAGCGCCCCGGCCAAACCTCCCATTAATCCCGCAAAACCAAAGGCAATCAGCTGCACTTTGCCAGTATCGATGCCTGTGGATTCCGCCTGCCGCTTGCTGTCACGTGCGGCGCGCAGTGCGTACCCGAAAGGCGAATGCGCCATGTGGCGCAACAGGATGATGCCGGAAACGGCAAAGATCAGCGTGAAGTAGAAAAAGACTGTCGTGTCTTTCAGCCACTCAGCGGGCCAAATATTGACCAACCCGTCATCGCCGCCTGTGACATCACCCCACTGGAACACAAGGCTCCAGATCAGCTGCGCAAAGGCCAACGTCAGCATCGCGAAGTAGACACCTGTTAGGCGCAGACACACCCAACCAATCGCCAGTGCTGCTAGCCCTGCGCCTAGGGGGGCAAGGATAAAGGCCAACTCCATCGGTGTGTTTAAATGGGTGACCATTAGGGCCGCCACATAAGCGCCACCACCATAGTATGCTGCATGCCCAAAACTCACCAAGCCGCCAGTGCCCAATAGGAAATGCAGCGATGCAGCAAACAGGCAAAAGATCAGCACATCTGTAATCAGAACCTGTGAAAACGATGACCCGTATAGTGGCAGTAGTGCCAATAGACCCAGCCCCGCGGCAACAATCATTCGGGTGCGATTGGATGCGGGTTTGGTCGGGCGTTCGGGTTCGCCGACTTGGCCATGTTCGCCGGCCACTTCTTCGCGCCCGAACAGGCCATAGGGGCGGATCATTAACACGATGATCATCACGATGAACATGAGGACCAGCGTGGATTGCGGCACGTAAGTGACGCCAAAGACGTTGAGCACGGAAATGATGACGGCTGCCAAATAGGCACCGGGCAACGACCCCATGCCGCCAATCACGACGACCACAAAAACGGGCGTGAGGATATGGAAATCCATCAGCAAATCGGCACCACCTTTGGGCAGCTGCAACGCGCCACCCAAGCCCGCAAGGGCCGAGCCAAGCGCGAAAACGCCAGTAAACAACCACGCTTGGTTGACACCTAGGGCAGAGACCATTTCGCGGTCTTGAGTGGCGGCACGCACCAATACGCCGACGCGTGTCTTGGTCATGAGATACCACAAAGACAACGCCACAAAGGGTGTGATGACCAGCAAAGCGATGTCATATTTTGGAATTGGTTCACCCATAACGCGGAACACGCCGCGCATGCCGGGTGCACGCGGGCCTAACAGGTCTTCGGGCCCCCATATGATCAGGGCAAGGTCTTGGATTACCAGAATAACGCCGAAGGTGGCGACCAATTGGAACAGCTCAGGTGCGCGGTAGACGGGGCGTAAAACCAGCATTTCGATCAGCACGCCGACAAGGCCCGCGACCAGACCGGCCAGAAGAATAGAGCTCCAGAACCCAAATCCACCGGGGAGCACTTGCATAAAAGAGTAACCCGCATACGCGCCGATCATATACAGCGATCCGTGGGCGAAATTCACAATCCGCGTCACCCCAAAAATCAGGGACAGCCCGCACGCCACCATGAACAACGAACTTGCGTTGGCTAGGCCCGTCAAAACCTGTGCGACGAAGAACTCCATCGGCAGCACCTTTCAAATGAGCAGAAGGGATGGGGAGCAGACCGGATCGTGCCGGTCTGCTCGGGTTCGTTACTCGGCCGGGCGCAGTGCGCGGACTTCTTCATCGGAAGGCAGGTAATCTGCGCCGTTTTTGAAGACCCAGTCGACCATGACACCTTTACCATCTTTCAACGCTGTTTTGCCGACATAGGCTCCAGCAGTAGATTGGTTGTCGATGGAACGATATGTGACCTCACCCATTGGGCTGTCAAATGTCAGGTCTTCAAACGCCGCGCGGATGGCTTCCGTTTCGGTCGATCCTGCCTTTTCAAATGCAGCTGCAATGGACTGCACCGTCATATATCCAACCAGTGAGCCGATGCGGGGATAGTCATCATAGCGCGCTTGATAGGCGTCAACAAAAGCACCGGCGACACCGTCATTCAGATCTTGCCAAGGATAGCCCGTGACGGTCCAGCCTTCGGGGGCTTCGTCGCCCAGCGGATCAATGTATTCCGGCTCACCCGACAACAGACCATAGACATTGCGACCGTCAAAAAGACCCCGGTCGCCGCCTTCGCGCACAAACTTGGCCAAGTCGGGACCAAAGGTCACGTTGTAGATCGCATCGGGCTTTGCGCGCTCAAGGGCTTGCACCTCGGCACCTGCGTCGATCTTGAAGACACCGGGCCATTGTTCGCCAACAAACTCGACCTCTGGTTTCAGCTTAGTCAACGCTGCCTTGAAAGCCGCAACTGCATCTTTGCCGTAAGCGTAGTTCGGAGCGATAGTGGCGTATGTTAGGTCATCTGTTTTTGCGGCCTCTTCGGCGAGCATGGCAGCCTGCATATGGGTCGAGGCACGCAAGCGGAAGGTATACGGGTTGCCCGCAGACCAGACCAAAGCATCTGCCAGCGGCTCAGAGGCCAAATACACATAGCCTTTTTCAGCAGCAAAAGAGGAAATCGCGAGGCCCACGTTGGACAGGATTGTGCCGGTCAACATGACAGCGCCTTCGCGGGTCATCAGTTCTTCGGCGATCTTGATAGCCTCACCCGGTTCGCCCTGATCGTCGCGGAAAATGAATTCCAAGGGGCGGCCCAACACGCCACCGGCGGCGTTGACTTCTTCAAGGGCCAGTTCGATCCCTTGTTTGTAAGGGCCGGTAAAGGCCGCGAGGCGTTTGTAGTGATTGATCTCGCCTACGATGATCGCATCTTGGGCGGTCGCGACGGAGGCCAGAGGCAGGGTGGCCATGGTGGCGACCCCAAGCAGCGTCTTCAGGAATGTTTTACGTTTCATGTGATCCTCTCTGTGGCCGGCTCGTTGGCTTAATGTTGTTTGAAGACTGGGTTAACCGGCTCTCCTAGCTCTTCGACGGTCTCCGCTTCGACCAGTTCTCTGATTCTTTTGCGGTAGACCGTGGGTCCTTTGTCGATTGCGATCCTTACAGGCTTGCGCGTTTGAGGCCGTTGTTCTTCTTCGTGGACGGCCTCTAGAATGGCCACGTCTTCCGCAAATGCGACTTCAAGCAGTGCGTCGATCTTGCTCGAGGCCGCGTCTTCGCCTACGGCTGCATTGCGCAAATGCATCCAATGATCAATCGTGTAATTCTCGTTCACCGGCGTCACAAAATGCAACGCAAAGACGCGGACACCGCGGTCGCGTTCATCTTCGGGGCAGTTCTCTTTGGTGTCGATGCTGCCAAAATCGATAACAGCCGTCGAAGGCAGGTGCAGGTCGTAATAATGCCAGCGGTCCACGTGCCCCTCGAACCCGCCGAATTCACGAAAAAAACCTATGGGTGGCGCGTCTCTGATCCAGCGCCATGCGCGGATGATATCGCCCGAGGTCGAGACATGGACCGGAACGTTTTCTGATGCCGCATTGCCCAATGTCGTGGGATGTACAAAGCTGACGTGCGCCGGATCGACGAGGTTTTCAGCGACGTTCAGGTAGTGTGCCTTGATATGCAATTGCCCACCGTGGTGGATGTGCCACTTGGGGTCCGACATTTCGGGGATGTCAAAGATTGTGTCGGGCGTTGCAAGCTTGGGATCACCCATCCAGATCCAGACGACGCCGTGACGTTCTTCGATCGGATAGGCGTGCACATTGGCGCGCTCGGGCGTGTTGTCCTGACCGGGTACGCGCACACAGACACCCGCGCCATTAAAGGTCATGCCGTGATAGCCGCATTGGATATTGTCATCGACCAGCTTGCCCTTGGACAGCGGCAACAGCCGGTGCGGGCAGCGATCTTCAAGCGCGGTCAATTTGCCCGTGCTGGCGCGATACACTACAATCCGCAAACCGGTAATTTCCAGCGGACGCAGTGTGGCGTCGAAATCTTTTGACCAACCCGCCACGTACCAGCTGTTTCGCACAAAGCTCATTTTTTGGGTCCTACCTGCGATGTCTTGGGAATTATTCAGCGCGATGAAGGCTACGTTGTCAAATGTATTTTTGTTTGTGCGCTAATGAAATTTCTGGAAATTGATTAACTGTTAAACTCCAGGCAAAAAAACCTGAAGAGGTGACCAAGGCGCTTGACCAAAACTTGGCGCGTATGCTTGTGTGCAAGTGAACAGACGTGGAGAGCGACGTGGATAAGCTTGTCATCAGAAACATCGGTCAGATTTTGTCCGGAAAGCTCGAAGATCCGATCTTTGACGGCGATTGCATGATCGCAATTGACGGCAAAATCCATGAATGGGGATATGAGAGCGAGCTTGATTGCGAAGGCGCCACCTTGGAGGTTGATGCCCATGGTGTGACGCTTGCACCGGGTCTGATCGACAGTCACATCCACCCAGTTGTGGGCGACTACACACCGCGCCAGCAACAACTCCATTGGATTGATTCCACTTTGCATGGCGGTGTGACCACGTTGATTTCGGCGGGCGAAGTCCACATGCCGGGCCGCCCCAAAGACATTGTTGGCTTAAAGGCGATGGCTATCGCCTCGCAGCGTTGGTACGAGAATTTTCGCCCCTCAGGTATGAAGGTTCACGCCGGTGCTCCAGTGATCGAAAAGGGCATGGTCGAGCAAGATTTCAAAGACATGGCTGACGCGGGGGTCAAGCTGCTGGGCGAAGTTGGGCTTGGTACTGTCAAGGACGGCAAGACCGCACAGCAGATGGTCGGTTGGGCGCGCAAGTATGGGATGCAAAGCACGATCCACACGGGTGGCCCGTCGATCCCGGGATCGGGACTGATTGATGCGGATATGGTGATGGAAACCGGCACGGACGTGATCGGCCACATCAACGGCGGGCATTCGGCGCTGCCAGATGATCAGATTATTTGCCTGTGCGAGAGCTGCAAAGCCGCGTTTGAAATTGTGCACAACGGCAATGAACGTGCAGCGGTGTTGACGATCAACACAGCGAGGGAATTGGGCAAGTTGGATCAAGTGATCCTTGGTACAGATGGGCCAGCCGGGTCCGGCGTGCAACCTTTGGGCATCCTGCGGATGATCGCGATGCTGTCGGCTTTTGGCAACGTTCCTGCGGCCGAGGCGTTTTGCTTTGGCACTGGGAACACGGCACGTCAACGCGCGTTGGACACTGGGCTTATCGAGAAAGGGTACTGCGCCGATTTTGTGCTTCTGGATCAAGCACAACACGCGCCGGGCAAAACGATGTTGGAGTCAATCGAGCTTGGCAACCTTCCCGGCGTCGGGATGACGATCATCGACGGTGTGATCAGGTCAGAACGTTCACGCAACACGCCTCCGGCCCAGTCGTTGCCTGAACGCGTTAAGACATCTTCTTGAGTAGATCGAGCAGGCGCTTTTGCTCAGATGGCTTCAATGGTGACAATGTTGCGTCGCTAATTGCTGCGCCATCCGCGCGCAGGGTGGTGATCATTTCTGCGCCTTTTTGAGTCAGCGACACAATCGAGCGTCGTTTGTCATTGGCGTCGGGCAAAGTTTCTAGCAGCCCCTTCTGGCGCAACCGATCCACCACACCTTTGACTGTCGCGGTGTCCATCGCGGCGAGCCGTCCCAAATGGTTCTGAGATACCTCGCCGTGTTCTGAGACGCGTATAAGAGTGGAAAACTGCGTAGGTGTTAGGTTTTGCGTGATGTGTTCCTGAAAAATCAACGCATGCCGCTGGCTGGCCAGCCGCAGCAGGTAGCCGACTTGCTCATCCAGAAGGTAGTCGTCCGCCGCATTCTTATTCTGTGGTATTGTTTCCATGTCGCATTCTAGTGCGGCGTGGGGACCAAGCGCAAGATAACGTGACGCGGATTAGCGCAAGCCGTCTTTGCCAACTGCCTGTTCGTGCGTCAAACCGCCGACACGTGGCAAAGGCCGTCCGCTGTCAGTGACGGCCACCGCAACCATGATTTCGTTGCTGCGAGGAGCGTCGTTGAGGCACACTTCGATCCCGTCGAAATGGCTGCGCACATACGCGGCATCCTTGTGGCCTAATGGCACGTCCAGCACTTGACCCGGGCTGCCCATTTTTTTGGAAGACGGCACAAGGGCAGCACCCTTTTCGACTTCGGTACGCAGTGGTGCGCCCAGTTTGGGGTGCAGAATTGCAGCTGCATGTTCCAACTCGCCGTTCTCGCCCACCATGGCAGACTTGCCATAGCTTTCGGCTTGTTCGGGCGAAATCCCCAGCGCGTCAACGCACTTGCGCCCCAATAGGCTGCCAAGTTCAGCTCCGATTTCCATCAAGTCAGAGAGGTCTTCAGCATAGCGGCCTGCAAAAGGATTTTCGATAACCGCAACGGCGACGGCCTTGCGTGTCGCCGGTGAAATCGCGCGATCCATTTCGATGTGGGTCTCTTCGATGTTAACTGCAATTTTTCTGATCTTCGCGGTCATCGTAGGCCGTCCTTTCCAACAATATCTTTAGCATCCAAGCCGCCTGCCCGGTTGTGAATACGCGCACCCGTGCTCATCACCAGAACCAACGCCATTTCGTGTGCTTTGGGCGCGTCGTTCAACCCGACTTCCATCGCGTCAAAATGGCCACGTACATAAGAGGCGTTGATATGGGTGATCGGAACATCAAGCCGCCCTCCGACGCCGACGACCTTTTTGGTCGAGGGCACAATAGCGTTGGAATCGTCGAGCAGTGCGCGCATCGCGTAGCCGCCAGGGGCATGCCAAAGCGCGCCGTGTTCCAACTCTCCATCTGCGCCAACCAATGCGCCTTTGCCATAACCTTCGATTTGATCCGCACCGCCCAGCATCTCGACCAAACGGGTCGCCATTTGCAGCCCCAGCGGCTTGAGATCTTCCATGAACCACTGAATGTCAGGCTCGTATCGGCCAGCGAAAGGGTTGGTGATGACGGCAACACCTGCCGCGCGGCGCAAGGATTTGGCGGGTATGGGGCCGCCTTCGTGAAAAATCTCCTCGACCGAATAGGCGGTCTTGCGGATGGACAGGTCAGGCATAAAGACGCTCCGGGCGTTGAGGTTTTAGAAACTGTGAGCTGGTGGTCGCGACGTGACCTTGCAAGAAAAGTCCGGCGCTGGATATCAGGTTTTGTGATTGAAATTGTAGCGCCCTGACTTTTCCAGTGTGCAGGGCGGTCTGGCAATCAGTCGCGGTTAGACGCGTGCAGTGCGTTACGACGGGCTGCGCCCCCAGATCACTGTCATCGACCAGTTCATTGGCTGGCCGGCGCGTGATGGCGGGGTGGTCAGGTAAGTCAACCGCGTTGGCGATCAGAGTGGCGGCCACATCTGCCCCTGCTGCGGTGGCGGCAAGCACAGTCACGCTGTCAGCAATTCCAAGGCTGAGGCTGCGCCCATGTCGACCACTGGTTGCGATGCCGCGAATGGGGTCGGCTTCAGTTACTGTAATTAGGCCTAGGGATTCGCCCGCGTGCCCCTGCATCGCTGTGGTAAACTGTGCGCCTTTGCCCAAATGAAACGCGATATCCCCGCCATTGTTGACATAGGCGCGGTTTAAATCGGCAGCGTTGGTCATCGCCTGCAGTACCTCGTCTGCGACGGCTCCGGCGACGGCGGCCATGCGGGTCACGAACCCCTGCGAAAAGGGCAAGCAAGCCGTATGCATACGAAGTGCGATGCGGCCAACGGGCGGGGGCGTTACCTTGGACACAGGTCGGCGCAAGGCTTGGAGTTCGCGTGCCAACTCCTCTAGCACCGTGGCGAACCGCGCACGCGCTGCCTGGAATGCGCAATCCCTGTCGCCGTCGGCCCCTATTATCAAATCAATAGGTCCGTGCTGTAAATGCAATCGGGCACCACAGGGCAGCAATTTTGCAACCGGGTCCATCAATCAAGAGCCCTTGGACCAGCGATAATTGTTGTGGGACATCGGGTCGCGCGTGTTGGGGTTTTGTGCAACACGCCGCGTATCATCCCGCGCCACATCCGAGACCTTTTGCAAGTGCTTCATGTGTCCGCCAAGCGCATTGTAGTCGCTGACCCGCAGAGTAAATTCGATCGGTGCAACAAGTGCGGGCGTCGGCACATAGCCAAAGGACTGAGTTGGCATATCGAGCACATCCACCATCACCGTGATTCCACCACCGGGCCAGACATAGACCTGCGCCCCCCCACAAGACACATGGGTCAACGCGTCCTTGACCGAACGGGTCAGGCGGACGGGATTTTCTGTGACGCCTGCGCGTAGCGATCCACCGGCCCCGCCCATGAACAGCACAGAACAGACTGAAGGCTCGCAATTTTCCGCAATCAATTCTGCCGAAGCTGTCAACACGTTGGGAATGGGCGCTTTTTGCGGGATGAGGTTCGCGTCCAATTCGTAATAAGCAACTTGCTCGCCAGTGGTCGACACCATCAGCAAACGCAGCCCTTCCCAAGCTACTTTTGGATTGAAGGGGCCAAGAATTTTGAGCGGATCGTTGATATCCGTCCCGCCCCACCCAGTGCCGGGATTGGCGACCTGAAAGTAACGGCCGGGCGTCGACCGGCGGCCTAAAATCTTTATGCCTGTGGGCGGGACATCCAACTGCTTGCCAGTTTCGTGTTCGGACAGCACACCCGTGATGTGATCATCGACGACGACGACTTCGTCCGCATGACCGATCCACTGCATCGGGAACATGCCGATCGTGGCCGAGCCACAACCAACGCGCATCAGGCTTTCGGTGACGCCATTCACAATAGGAGGCTTGCCCGCTTGCACCACGACTTCAGTTGCGTGGTCATCGTCACCAATCATCAGTGTCACGGCTTCACGGTTGCACAGTTTCAGCAGCGCGTCGCAGGTCACGCGGCCCTCTTTCTTGGAGCCACCGGTGAGGTGTTCAACGCCGCCCAAAGACAGCATCTTTGACCCGTACTCTGAGGTGGTCACATGGCCGACAGGTTCGCCATCAACCCGCACAACGTCGCGTTCTTCGCCAATATGGCGGTCAGTGTCGATTTTGATCTTCACTCCGCAATAACTAAAAATACCTTCGGTGACGACGGTAACCATGTCGACGCCTTCGATCTCTTGCGAAACAATAAAAGGCGCGGGCTTGTAGTCAGGATACGTGGTGCCAGCACCCACAGCCGTCACAAACGGGCGATCGCCTTTGATGATGTCACCATCCCAGTCTTCGTTGCTGCCCTCGCCCATGAAAGGCACCAGCTTGTGATCGGTGCCTTCTATGATGGTCAGCGGATCTAGGCGCACCAATTCGCCGTCATGATTGGCATAGCGGTCACAAGCGCCGGATTTTCCATCAGCGATATAGCACATAACCGGGCAGGCATCGCAGCGTATCTTTTCGGTTTTAGCAGGGGAATTCATGTGGAAACCTTCAGGATCGCTGCGCGCACGCGGTGCGGAGTTGCGGGTACCTGATGAATGCGCACGCCAGTTGCGTGTTTGATGGCGTTAAGCAGAGCAGGGGCTGTCGGGATCAGCACATGTTCACCCAGACCCTTTGCGCCATAGGGGCCGTGTGCGTCCGGTTCTTCAATGATGATTGTCTCTATCGGGGGAATGTCACCGATAGTCGGGATCAGGTAGTCGTGCAGATTTTCGGTGCGTCCGGGAATGTACTCCTCCATCAGCGCAAGGCCAAGGCCTTGGGCGATGCCACCATGCACTTGACCTTCGACCATCATTGGATTGATGGCATGGCCGACATCGTGGGCCGCCACAAACTTGATGGGTTTCACAGTGCCCAATGCGGTGTCGACTTCGACCACCGCAAGCTGTGCGGCGTATCCGAACTGGGCGTAAGGGCTGCCTTGGCCGTTCTCATCCAGGGGCAGTGTCGGGGGGTCATAGGTTTCCTCGGCGTGCAAAACAAAGCCGTCCCCGTTCACGGGAAGTGAGGCCAGATCGAGGATATGGTGACCCCCTGCGTCTGTTGCGATGATGTGGTGGGCTTTTATGGTCAGCGTCGCATCCTGCCCGACGTTCAGGCGTTCCAAGATACCATTGCGCAGGGCCTCGCCCGTCAGCCGCGCTGCATTGCCCGAGATAAATGTTTGGCGCGAGGCCGAGGTCTTGCCTGCGTCAGGTGTTACATCTGTGTCGCCGCCAACGCGCGAAATGTCCTGCACAGACACGCCCAAAGCTGTCGCAAATATCTGGCTGATGACAGTGTTGGAACCTTGCCCGATGTCGATGGCTCCCTGATGCAGGATGACACGACCGTCAGCTGTTATGCCTGCCTTGATGGTGGAGGGATTGGACATTGAGGTGTTGCCGCACCCGTACCATGCCGCTGCAATGCCGACACCGCGTTTGAAGGTCTTCGACGTGGCGTTAAATGTCTCTGCCGCTGCACGCTCAATCTTCCACGCATCGCGCAGTGCATTCAGGCAAGCCTTGATCCCTACGCCTTGCTCAAAAACCTGCCCGCAGACTGTGGGCCTGCCGTTCTCCAACGCGTTGGAGATGCGAAAATCCAACGCGTCGATCCCTAGCTTTTCGGCCAACTCGTCCAGAAGGCTTTCTTGCGCAATTGCTGATTGGGGCACGCCAAAACCACGGAACGCACCTGAGGGGGGATTGTTGGTGTGGATGCCTGTGGATTCGGCGCGGTAATCGCTAATCGCATAGGGGCCAGACGCATGCACCGGCACGCGATTGGCCACAGTTGGCCCCCAACTGGCATAAGCGCCAGTGTCAAAGTCGCCCTGAAAGTGGAAACCTGTGATCTTGCCGGATTTATCGGCTCCGATCTGCAATGTGATGTCTGATGGGTGCCGCTTTGTTGTGCTTTGCATCGACTCGGTGCGCGAATAGCGCATTCGCACCGGCTGCCCGGTCTTGAGAGTAGCAAGCGCCAAATACGGTTGCACGGACAAGTCCAGTTTGGATCCAAAACCGCCACCGACGGCAGTCGGTACGACACGAATTTGGGACCTGTCCATGTTGAGGATCAGTTCAAGCCCCTCTATGTCCATAACCGAGGCTTGGGTGCATGCGTGCAGCTCGATCCGGCCATCGACCATCTGTGCAAAGCCTGCCTCTGGTTCGATGTAGGCATGTTCGACAAAACCACTTTGAAAGCGTCCTTGGACGGTGACATCAGCATGTGCGAGGCGTGCGTTGGCATCGCCGCGTGCGACAAAGCCACCGCACATGATATTGCTGTCGCGCCCTTGGTGCAGTTGCGCGGCTTCTGGGTCTTTGGCGGATGGCATGTCTTGTAACGCAGGCAAAGGCGTCCAAGTAACAGGGAAGTCCGTTGGATCGAATCCAATCAGAACGTCGCGGTGGGCGACGATGGCTGCAATGGCTTCCCCTCGAAAGCGCACGGATCGCTCAGCAAAGACAGGTTGGTCTACAAATTGTGGGATGACGCCAAAAAGGTTCTGACCGGGGATATCCGCGGCGCTTATGACAGCCGTAAGCCCGCGTGTTTTGGCAAAAGCCTCTAGATCGCCCAATGTGAAATCGGCGCGCGCGTGTGGTGACCGGATCACCAACACCTCGAGACACCCCGCAGGGGCAATGTCATCGCCAAAACGTTCGCGGCCTGTGATCTTGGACTCGCCGTCGACACGTGGGATTGCGCTGCCTGATGTGCCATTTCCAGCTTGCGCAATGGCGGGTGCTGCCATCACGGCGTCGATGATCTTGCGATAGCCTGTACAGCGGCACAGCACCCCCCCCAAGGCGTCCTGAACCTCTTGGGGCGAAGGGGAAGGATTGTCGCGCAGCAATGCCACGGCCGACACCATCATCCCCGGTGTGCAAATTCCGCACTGTGCGGCCCCATGATCTTGGAACCTTTTTGCCAGCTCTTGGGCTGTTTGATCAGTGGCATGTAGCCCAGCCACGGTATCGACCCGTCGCCCTTCAGCTTGATGCGCCGCCATCAGGCAGGAACAAACAGGTTGGTCATCCACTAAAACTGTACACGCACCACAATCCCCCGCGTCGCAACCGACCTTAACGTCACGGGCACCGCAAGATTCGCGCAGGATTTCCGACAACCGTTGGCCGGGCATGGCTGGGGCCGATACCTGCGCGCCGTTCAGTTCCATCGTTACCTGCGCAGTAGAAAGATGTTTATTCATCGGTTTCCGGCCCTTTTGATGGCGCGTTCACACTGTTCTTGCACGGCATCTAAGCGATAAGCGCCGCTGCCTCTGACATCATCGATTGGCGCCAGTGGAGACAAATGTGCCGGATTGATATGTACATCCTGCGGGCGGACCCCGACCAAGTCTGTTTCCAACGTGAACAGACGTTGCGCAATGGCGGAGCATGATCCAACAGCGATCCATGCCTGTGAAATTCGCCCCTGATTGTCGAGCAGAACATTCGCCGCTGTCATGCAAATCGAAATAACGAGGTAGCGACGCCCGCCCAGCTTTTCAAAGGCAGATTGCGTGCCCGTTGGCTGATCGGGGACCAGCAATGCGGTGACCATTTCATCCGCAGCAAGTGCTGTTTTGCGAACACCTAAGATGAAATCTGACAAGGCGAGGATACGTGTCCCTCGCGCTGCACTCGCGATTTCGATCTGGGCATTCAATGCCAATAGTGCTGGCACTCCGTCCGCAGCCGGAGAGGCATTGCAAATATTGCCCGCAACGGTGCCTGCGTTCTGAATTTGCAGGCTTCCGACCTCGCGCGCGGCCTCTTTCAGAGCGGAAAATGCGTCTGGAAGGTCCGCCTGAACAATGTCGGTCCAAGTGGTCGCGGCGCCAATGCGGGTCACCCCGTTTTCTTTGACCACACCACGCAAACCGTCGATCCGGGTCACATCCAAAATCGCCTTCGCCATTTGTCCTGGCTTGGCAGCTGGAAACACATCTGTCCCACCTGCAAGAATCTGAAACGGGTGCGTTTTCAACGCATCCAAGGCCGCTTGCAATGTCTGTGGTTGTTCGAAGCCCAAGGTGCGCCCCTATCGTTTGCATGCTAACGATAATGTGGAGGCATTTCTTCTGTCAACAAGATTGTGGCGCTCCAAAAGCAGAGCGCTTTTGAGCAGAGTAACTTTTGTTCATTCGATGGGGACTACGCCCTAGCGTTCAGAGCGCTTTGTGGGTGTCAATCAACCACGGTTCTTGGCCGGACTTTCCGGAGCGTAGATGAGAACCCGAGAGTGGAGATTCGGGTTCTCGTTGATGCTTTAGGCGGCGTAAGTTCCGCGCGCAGGGTAGTTGTTTTCGAGCGCATATCCGACTTTTGACAACAGGTTTTTCAAGTCAGGGCGCGCCCACGGCATGTTGGAAATGTCAGCAAGGTACAGTTTGCCATCTGGGCGCACCCAGAACAGGCCTGGTTCTGTAAAGATATCGGCTTCGACATCTTTAAACGCCTTGGAAATCCACAGCCCCCAATTCTTTGCATCTTCAACAGTGACATCATAGGCCACACGCGTACGGCCCAGTTCCCACTCGGAAGCAGCTTTCTCGGCCAGTTCTTTGCCATTCATCGAGGCCACAACGACCGAAAATCCTGCAGCCTCGAAGTCATCAAGCATAGCAGCCATCCCACCAATGTAGTTTTTGCAAACTGGGCAGTGCAGGCCGCGATAAAACAGAACCATTGTGAAGTTTTCGGGGCTCTCTTGGCTAAGATCAAAGGTGCCACCGCCGACCAGCGGGAGCTTCAGGGCTGGGACTTGCGTATCTGGAGTTAATTTTTCACTCATGGAGTTCTTCCTTTTGGGTCAGTATTCTCAAGTTGTTCGGTGCAAGACTTAGCGTCCGCCTGACGGATGTTTAGGGGGGTTTAGACCGCTTGCGGCGACATAATTTTTGATGGGCTATATCGGATTAAATGTAGGGCGTTGTGATGACGCTTTTGTACCGGGCATACCGTCGCCAAATTAGGTGCCGCACATCCCAAGGAATTCGCAGATTGCCAGATTGAACGCTTCGGCCTGGTTGACGTTGATGATGTGACCTGCGTCTTCGACAAGCGCATAGGCGCTGTCGGGGCAGGCGGCCGCCATGGCTTGCATGGTTTCGGGGGTGGCACCTTTGTCCTCGCTACCTGCGACGAACAACATGGGCACTTTCATTTCGCCCAAGTCCTTGAGGTAATCGAGCCCTTTGAGCGCAATGGCGCAGCCGCTATACCCAGCAGGCGTTGTTTTCATAAATTCGGATTGCATCATCGAAATGATGTCAGGGTTTGCTTCACGGAAAGTCGGGGTGACCCAGTTGCCGACAGAGCCCTCCCAAAGGCCAGAGATGCCTTTGTCGGCTATGACTGCCATGCGGTCATCCCAGCTTTGGACAAATGGGGGCGGACCGTCTGCGCGCGCAGCAGTGCAC
>CAZJAW010000011.1:0-15949 GCA_964544035.1 uncultured Rhodobacterales bacterium | reverse complement strand
AGCTGCCGTTCGGCAGGTTTGCAGCATCTTGGGCTGATTGGATGACGGCTAAGCGGGACGGAGTGAGCTTTCGCTGCGGTCGCGCCAGTGTCCGCTATTCAAAGTCCAAGACCAGCGGAAAACAAATGATCTGAAATGATGTAATGCAACAACAATCTCGGTTCGAAGCTGTGGATTAAGCACCGGTAGGGATTACGGTTTGAACCTTCTGATCGCCGGAGAGAACGACCATGAGATTGGAAACCAGTACTGCGCGTTGATCATCATTGAGTTGGACAATGTTGCGTGTTTCAAGCTGGTCAAGGGCAGTTTCGACAAGGCTCACTGCGCCTTCCACTATGACCTCCCGCGCATCCAAAAGAGCATCAGCCTGTTGGCGTTGCAACATCGCAGAGGCGATTTCTGGGGCGTAGGCCAAGTGAGTAAGGCGGGCATCGACGATTTCGACCCCAGCCTCTTCGACACGATCCTGAAGGGTTTGCTTGAGCGCTTCTGCGATTTCAGTAGGATGACCCAGAAGGGTCAAGCCGCCGCGTTCCTTGTCGCGTGCACCGCCATATGGATAAGAACTTGCCAATCCACGAATGGCAGCCTCGCTCTGCATCGCTACAAAGTCGACCAGATTATCAACGCCAAAGGCAGAGGCAGCGGGGCGGGTTACACGCCAGACAATAACACCGGCGATTTCGATTGGGTTTCCTGTGGCATCGTTTACCTTGCTTTGCGTGCTTTCAAAGTTACGCAAGCGTAGACTGACACTTTCACGTCCAACAAGAATGGGCAGCGTCCAGCGAAGACCTTCGGACGTGTCTGTTCCCACGTAGTGCCCTAAGAAAGTGAGGACTTTCGCCGTATTGGGTTGGATCACGTAAAAGCCAGTCAGTAAAATTCCAGACAGGACCAAAACGAGTAGTGGGACAATAGTTGCGTCGTCCAGAAACATCGGCAACGCAAAAGAGTTGGCGATAACGAGAAGGACACCAACAAGATACCCCGTTCCAGATAGAGGGCGCCGCTCAGTAACGGATTTCATTCATGTTCTCCTAAATGCGTTAGGTCACCATAAGGTGGGTGCCGCAATCATCAAGATGTTGGACCAAATTGCGAGGCTCTGAGGTCTTGCATGGAAATCGTCCAGGCGTCGATTGCTGTCGATAAGCTGCCATTCACGCACCGTGCAGCATCGGTTGCTAAGGGCTCAAAGCCGTCGTTCATCCTGCCAAGAAAAGCTTGATGAAATGGGTCAGTATGCGTGACATATAATTGTTCTTATGTTAAAGATTCATTAAAATCTGACGAGGACTAAGCCTTACTCAAGCCCAGCACCGCACGTACCTTTGCACCGATGAACGGATCAAGCCGGGCCTGCGCTAACCCCTCTAACCCTGCTGATAGAGCCTGCACGTCGTCTTCAAAACGTGCACGTGTCTCTGCATCGGGAAAATCAGCGTAATTGATCTTTTCCCACACCAACCGGGCCCATAAACGCGCTTGGTGCGCTGGTGTAATCTCGGGGGGTTGCGCGCCCATCACCGCCTGCCACAGCTGCGCAGCCTCCAATGGCGCGCGCCATTGGGTCCGGCATTCAGGGCGCGTGGCGATGCGGGGCGCAAAATAGGGCAAGTAGACCGCGCGCTTGGACTGCGCCAAAGCCGCCATCACAAACAGGGTGCTCGACAACACGCCTTCAGGAAAGCGCAAGGCCTGTGCATGTAAAAAGGCACGCTCAAACATCTTGGTCGACGGATGCCCATGCACTTCAATTGCATCGGCAAGCGTTGGGACAAAACCCGTCTCGTCCTCAAGCCGCGCGGCATCAATCTCACCCGGATCATGCAAACCAGGGTGAAGCGTGCCCTGCGGGTCCAAAGACATGGCTCCAAACCCGACCGAGGCCCCCGCCGTACCCAGCCGCCCGGCCCAGTTGGCCAGTGCGCGCGGGGGCAGCCGGTCTCCGGCATCCAGAAACACGACATAACGACCCCGCGCTGCCTCCAGTCCCCGGTTGCGCGCGCCCTGCAAACCACGCGCACCGGCAAGCACCGACACACCCGGATGCACGGCTGCCGCAGCACACACATCATCCCGGCTCAGCGCACAGCTTTCATCAGGCACAATCAGGACTTCAGCCTCGCTCAGCGTTTGTGCAGCAAGGCTCAATAGTGTCTCTGATAAGGGCAAAATCGCGCCATCGCTGGGCACAACAACTGTGACAGGCACAGCGCCTGTCAGCAGGTCCTGCCACCAAATCGGCACCGACAGCGTGCAATCCAGCGCACAGCCATGCACCGCCATCCAGTCCCGTGCACGGGCAATAAAACGCGCCCGCAGCTCCCGGTCCCGTACCGGTACGCAGCGTTCAAACGTGAGGCGCGTGGCGATCCGGGCAAGGGCGTCTGCAACGCCTGCCCGCTCGATCCCGCCGGCCAGACCTGCAAGACGATCTAGCACGTCAAACTGCTGAAAAATAACCTCTGAGGATTCAGCGGTGATTTGCCCCTCGCGCCCTTGGGTTTGCAGATAAAGCGCACGACTGATGCGCACCAAATGATCCGTGCGCGCCGCAGCTTGCCAGAAAAAGGCATGGTCCTCATAAAGCGTGCCCACGTCAAACCGCAGACCCTTAATCAAGTCGGCGCGATACAGCTTGTTCCACGCCGATGGAAAATGACGCACCACATCGCACCAGTTGCTCAGATCGTGGCGCTTGGGCGGTGCGTCGTCTTCAAGCACCCAGGCATCATGCACGCTGGTATGGGTGCGCTCCGGGCCTTCTTTGGGACAAAACGCAATGCCACAGCTGACCCAATCTGCGCCTGCGTCTTCCAACACGCTGTACATCTGCGACAGGTAGTCTGGGGCAACACGATCATCACTGTCGACAAAGCCAATGACAGGCGCAGTGACATGATCAAGGCCCGTGTTGCGCGCACCCGACAGCCCCGCATTGGGCTGGTCAATCACACAAAAGCGCGGATCGTCCCCAATAGCGCGGTGCGCAGCCTCTGCGCTGCCATCGGTGGACCCATCGTTCACGACGATGACTTCGAAATCCGTCAGGGTTTGTGCCTTAAGCGATGCGATGCAGTCGCCCACATAATCGACCACATTATAAACCGGCACGACCAGTGAGATCAGCGGCAGCGCGGGGGCTGTCATGGTTGCGCGGCTTGCTTGCGCACCCAGCCCAAAAAGGCGCGGTCCGTATCCGTCAGACGTTGGCGGCCCGTGGAGACCCAGACCCCCTGCCACTGCGCAACAAGTGCATAAACATCAACCCCGGGTGCCAGCGCGCGGGCCGCCTCAAGTGCGTCAGGTCCGGGGCTGGGCGCGGCTGTCTCGGGCAGGATCACCTCGGCGCGGCGAGTGACAACCAAAATATCCCCCTCCCCTTCGCTTAGGGCATAATCGGGCAAATGGTCTTGCGCGATCATGCGCCGGATGGCCGCGCGAAACACACGGACGGGGGCCGCACTGCCTGCTTTCTTGTGCAGGGTGGCAATGCTGATCTTCCACTCGGCTTGGCGGCCACAATGTTTGCGGGACAACTCATAAATCCGCCGCTCCAGCGGTTTGCGCAGACGGAAATAATCCCGGCTTAACGTCAGCACTGACTTGGCCAGCACCGCGCGGAAAATCCACTCACTCAGGGTCACTGTCACGCTGATCATCCGCCCCGCCTGCGAGCGGCGCACGATCTCCCAGCTTTCAATCAGGCCAAAGCCGCGCGTCGTCTCAAGACCACCTGTCGCAATATTGGTGGTGATGCGGGTTCCGGCCAGTCGCTCAAACGCATCGCGCAGGCGTTGGTAGCTGTCACCCGAGGTATCGCGATTGGTGGCAACCATCAGATCATGCGCCTTTAAGTGCAGCACCCGACTGACCGCCTTGCCTGCATTCAGCCCCGCCATCAGCTGGCTAACGCAATAGATCAGGATGTCTTTGTCATGGATCGTGGCGCGCCCTTTGACACTGGGCACCACGTCGACGCGGGTGTCGTTATGGGCATAAGACAGAATACGTTTATCAGGCCGCGTCGACAGCGAAAAAATCGGATGCTCCATCGTGCCCAAATCATCCTTGGGCGCTGCACCAAAGAAGTCGCAGACAAAAAAATCCGCTGTGGGATGCCGGTCAGGCAAAAGCCCACCAGCGACCGCGTCTCTGACCATGACAGGTCCTGTCCATCTGTCGCGACATCAAGGTCGCTTGTTATTTTGCTCGATCGTCCCCGATTCTATGATCGGGGTTTCAGTGACACCAACCCTAAAGATATCCACAGGATGCGTCCAGCGACATGGCCCACTCCAGCGTGGGTTCAGAGTCGCATGGGCGTGGGTTCAGAGTCACCTTATCGGAGGTTCAGAGTCGCCCAGCTCAAAATTTTCCACACAACCCATTGATCTAAAATGATTTCTATTCAACCCTAAATCCCTAACATTCAATTAACAGATAAATAACTGAAACCAGAGCATGCCAGCGCACAAAATCACCCCCTACCCCCTTAAAAACCTGCTGGATTGGCTTAGAAAAAGACAAGAAGATGCGATTTATGTTTCATGTGCGCTGTTTTTGCGTATTCTGTCCAAAACAGAGCACATGAAGGCCAGAGCAGATGAAACCGACACGGAGCGCGCCTCTCCCGCCCTATATGAACATCGACCCCTCAGAGGCGCAGCGCACCTTGGGCGAGCCGACCACCACGGGACGCTTTGAGGCCGTTGCACAAGCCTGTGCCGCAGGGCGACAGAATCTGGAAACCCAAGGGCTTCAGGATCATGATGCCCGCCATCTGCGTCAATTTTCAACCTGGGAAATCTGCCGTTATCTGATCCCTGTCGCACAGGGTCATTTTCGCCGCGTGCTCAAACAGAATCCTGACTTGCCGCAGGGCCGCTCGGAAACCGATGCCGGGGCCAAGTGGTTCACCTTGGACGAGGTGTTGCGCCTGCGTGCGCATTTTGGCCAAGAGGGATCGAAGTCCAAAGAATACCTGCCCTACAAACCCGATGGCGCGCAGGCCAAGATCGTCGCCGTTGCCAATTTCAAAGGCGGCGTGGGCAAGACTTCTACGGCCGCACATCTGGCCATGTCAGCGGCCCTTGATGGCTACCGTGTGTTGGTGATTGATCTGGATAGCCAAGGCTCGATGACTTCGATCTTTGGCGGCAAAGTAGAGGACGAGTGGAACACCGTGTTCCCATTGATGGCACGCCACTACGCCGAACACTTACGCACCGACAATCAGCGCCGTGCAGCCCAGGGCGAAGCCCCCCTGCCCCTTGATGATACCCTGACCGAAGCGCTCGCCATCCGCGCGCCTGACCTTGTTCAAAAAACCCACTGGCCCAACATTGATCTTATTGGTGCGCAGCTGAACCTGTACTGGGCCGAATTCCAAGTGCCGGTTTGGCGCATGTCCGGGCGTGGCTGGAAGCTGTGGGATGCGCTGACGGATACGCTTGAGGCGGATGGGCTTCTTGATCAGTACGACGTCATTTTCCTCGATACCCCCCCTGCCCTTGGATACCTGACCATCAACGGGCTTTCGGCGGCTGACATCCTCTTGGTGCCCTTGGGGGCATCCTTTCTGGAATTCGACAGTACCGGGCGTTTCTTTGACATGCTGCACGCTACGTTTTCTTCTATTGAAGACGCCGAAAACCTCGCAGCCCGCGCCTTGGGCCGCCCCGAGCTGCGCTTTGAATGGGACGCGGTGCGGATGGTCATCACCCGCTATGATGCCACGCAACAGGCCGAGCTAGCCGCCCTTATGCAAAGCTATCTTGGCCCTGCCCTATCGCCGCACCGACAGGACTTTACCGCGCTGATCGGGCAGGCTGGCGAACAGGTGCGCGGCATCTATGAAGCTGATTACCGCGACTTTAACCGTGAAACCTATGCCCGCGGGCGCGAGACATTCGATGCCACCTATGCCGCCTTCAAAGCCCTGCTTGTGGGCAGTTGGAAGCGCGGCGCCGACGCGGCACAAGGGTCCAGCTGATGTTTCGCGCGCGAAACATTGACTGCGCACAAGCGCGCGCTGTGTTGACTGTATCGCAATCCATTCGCGTCTTGAGTGGCGCCCAAAAACAGGAGACCGGATCATGGCCAAACGCAAACGCCTGAACCCGCTCGGCTTGCCCGAGGGTCGGATAATAGACGCCCCGGTGGGCAAGGTGCCCGACCATGTGTTGCGCCCGCGCGCACCCATTGCTGGCGTCGCCCAAGAGGCCGCCCGCACCAGCGCATTGGACGAGTTGAGCGACACGCTTAGCCGCGCCCGCGCCGAAGGGCGCATGATCGAGGCCTTGCCGCTGGATAAAATCCAGACGGATCACATCACCCGTGACCGCATCGCCATTGACGACGAAGAGATGAATGCCCTTAAACAGAGTCTCTTAAAGCGGGGCCAGCAGACACCTATCGATGTCGTGGATCTAGGCACCGGACGGTATGGTTTGCTGTCGGGCTGGCGGCGCTGCACGGCATTGCGCGCGTTGCACGACGAAACGGGCGATGCGCGATTTAGCGATGTGCTGGCGGTGCTGCGCCCGATCACCGAAGCCTCGGACGCTTATGTGGCGATGATCGAGGAAAACGAAATCCGGGTCGGCCTGAGCTATTTTGAACGGGCGCGGGTGGTGGCTGAAACCGTCGATCAAGGCGTGTTCAAAGATGACCTCACAGCGCTGCGTGCATTGTTCGCCACGGCCTCGCGCGCCAAACGATCCAAGATCGGCAGCTTTGTTGGCGTGGTGCGCGCAGTGGGTCGCGCCCTGCGCTTTCCCCAAGCACTGGGTGAACGGGCGGGTCTGAAGCTTGCCAAATCCCTTGGCGCGCATCCCGGTCTGACTCAGGTGATTGTCGATGACTGGCTTAAGAAGCCACCGGAAGATGCAGCCATAGAGCAAGACCGGTTGATCGCGCTCTGCGATCGCGCAGCGGACAATGGCGCGGCAGCAGCGGCACGCCTTGATGGCCCTGCCCTGCCTCACGGTGTGCAGATGAAGGACAAAGGCATCGGGCGTGTGACCCTGTCTGGCACAGGCGTGGACGCGGCGTTTAAGGCGGCCTTGCAGCAATGGCTGACCGAAAACGGACACACCTAAACGCTAATTGCGCCTGTTAGAGCCTGTTATTTCAAAAGTGCGCTGAGATAGCGGCCATAGTCCGTCTTGGCAAAAATCTTGGCACGTTCCGCCAATTGTGCGTCATTGATCCAACCAGAATCAAAGGCGATTTCTTCGGGAGAGCCCACTTGCAACCCCTGCCGTTCGCTGAGCGTGCGTACAAAGTTCCCCGCATCCAAAAGCGATGCATGGGTGCCCGTATCCAGCCACGCATAACCACGCCCCATCTGTTCCACATGCAAATCGCCATCATTCAGATATGTCTCTAACAAGGTGGTTATTTCCAACTCACCACGTTCAGAGGGTTGAATGTTGCGGGCGCGTTCCGGTGCTGTGCTGTCCAGAAAGTAAAGGCCGGTTACAGCATAGGACGAAGGCGGATTTTTAGGCTTTTCGATAATGGCGCGCACGCTGCCATCTTCGGCAAAATCCACCACACCGTAGCGTTCAGGATCTGCCACACGATAACCAAACACAGTGCCGCCACTTTGGCGCGCATCCGCAGTCCCCAGCTGTTCAGGCAGGCCATGTCCAAAAAAGATATTGTCGCCCAGCACCATCGCAGAGGGCGCACCATCCAGAAACTCTTCGGCCAGCAAATAGGCTTGGGCCAATCCGTCGGGGCTGGGTTGTTCGATATAAGTAAAGCTTAGTCCCCACTGGCTGCCATCCCCAAGCAGACGTTTGAACTGTTCCTGATCGTGGGGCGTGGTGATAATGGCAATCTCGCGGATGCCGGCCAGCATCAACACGCTGAGCGGATAAAACACCATAGGCTTATCATAGATCGGCAGCAGCTGTTTCGAGACGCCCATCGTGATCGGGTAAAGCCGTGTGCCCGACCCTCCGGCCAGAATGATCCCTTTGCGGTCAGTCATGTCCAAGCTCCTTCAAAACAAGGCTTAACCCAGCGGCCCAATCCGGGCGGGGTATGTTAAAATCAGTCTCTAATGCGGAACAATCCATCCGAGAGTTCAGTGGACGTTGCGCAGGTGTGGGGTAATCCGAAGTGGGGATATCAGTCACGGTCACAGCGCGCCCGGCTTGGACAAATGTTTCGCGCGCGAAACGGGCCCAACTGGCATCAGGTGCGCCTGAGTAGTGGTATATGCCCCCGCCCTGCCCATCCATCATGGCGCGCGCCATGTGCAGCAAGGTGGCCGCAATATCAGCGGCGGGGGTTGGTCCGCCGATCTGATCCCCCACCACGTTCAGCGCGTCGCGGGTTTCAGACAGGCGCAGCATGGTTTTGACAAAGTTCGCCCCATGTGCCGAAAAAACCCAAGAGGTCCGCAGGATTGCATGGGATCCACCAGCGGCGATGACGGCCTCTTCTCCGGCGCGTTTGGTTGCACCGTAGACACCCAAGGGGGCTGTCGGATCATTGGGCTGCCATGGCTGTGTGCCGTCACCGGCAAACACATAGTCCGTCGAGACATGCAGAAACGGAATGCCAAGATCGGCGCAGGCGCGTGCCATGGTACCGGGCGCTGTTGCGTTGATCTGATGCGCCAGCGCGCGTTCATCTTCGGCCTTGTCGACAGCCGTATAGGCGGCGGCGTTGATAACCGCGCGGGGGGCATGGGCATGGATGGCAGCCGCGCAGGCGTCGGCGTCCGTCAGGTCCGCCTGCGCGCGCCCAAGGGCGGTGACAGGCGCTTGTCTTTGCAATTCAGTGGCCACTTGGCCGGTCTGTCCGAAAACGAGGATACTCATAACGCTTTTACTCTTTTGATGACTGTGTGTATCGGCTTAACCCGTGCCAAGGCGCTTGCCGACGCCGTCGCGCTGCTGCAGCGCGCGCCACCAGCTTTCGTTGTCCAGATACCATTGCACTGTGCGCTCTAGACCCTGTTCTAGGGTCACAGAAGGCCGCCAACCCAGTTCAGTTTGCATACGCGTGGGGTCAATCGCATAGCGCAGGTCATGGCCCGGGCGATCCGTCACAAAGGTGATAAGGTCGCTGTGTGGTGTGTCGCGTGGGCGCAAGCGGTCAAGGATGGCGCAGATCATGTGCACCAGATCAATGTTGCGCGCTTCGTTTTCGCCGCCGATGTTGTAGGACTGGCCCAGGCGGCCCTTTTCTAACACAGTCAACAGTGCGTCGGCGTGATCCTCGACATAAAGCCAGTCGCGCACGTTTTCGCCTTTGCCGTAGACGGGGATCGCCTCACCGGCCAGTGCGTTTAGGATCACCACCGGCACCAGCTTTTCGGGAAAGTGGAAGGGGCCGTAATTGTTTGAGCAGTTGGTCAGGATGATCGGCAGGCCATAGGTTTCGCCCCAAGCCCGCACCAGATGGTCGCTGGCGGCTTTGGACGCTGAATAGGGCGAGCGGGGATCATAGGCGGTATCTTCGGTGAATTGCCCGTCGGCACCAAGGCTGCCAAAGACCTCATCGGTCGAAATATGGTGAAAGCGGAACGTGTCGGGACGACCTTGCGCGTCCCAATGGGTGCGGGCGGCTTGTAGCAGAGTGTAAGTGCCCATGATATTTGTCTCTAAAAAGGCACCGGGGCCATCAATTGAGCGATCTACATGGGATTCTGCGGCCAGATGCATGACCGCGTCGGGCGCGTGCGCTGCGAACACGCGATCCATGGCGGCAGCATCGCGGATATCGGCCTGTTCAAAGGCATAACCGGGGGCATCCGCCACCGAAGCCACGTTATCAAGGCAGGCGGCATAGGTCAGTGCGTCGACATTGACGACACTGTGTCCGGCGGCAATGGCTTGGCGCACCACAGCTGATCCGATGAACCCGGCACCGCCGGTAACAAGCAGTTTCATGATGTGGCTCCTGCCCATGTGAAGGGGCTGTCAAAGCCCGATAATGTTGGCGCAGCGGCGTCTTTGTCAGACAGGACCGGTGTGCCGTCAAAACCCCAGTCGATGCCGCAGCTGTCCCAGCGCAATGCGCCGTCGGCTTCGGGGGCGTAATAGGCATCGCATTTATAGCAGATTTCAGTGTCTGGTGCGCGGGTGACAAAGCCATGGGCAAAACCTGCCGGGATCAAAAGCTGCCGCCCGTTTTCAAAGCTCAGTTCTTCCCCGATCCATTGGCCATAGGTGGGCGACCCTTTGCGGATGTCGACGGCCACATCAAACAAAACCCCGCGCCCGCAGCGCACCAGTTTGGCTTGAGCAGAGGGGGGGGCTTGAAAGTGTAGCCCGCGGATTGTGCCGACCTGCGCCGAAACCGAATGGTTGTCTTGCACAAAGTCGATGTCGATGCCGGCTTGGGCCATGCGTTCGCGATTCCAGCTTTCGGAGAAAAACCCGCGTTGATCGCCAAACCGGGCAGGGGTCAGGATCAGAACGCCATCTAGGGCTGTCTTTTCTATTTGCATTTGGGTGCTGCTCCGTTGCCCATTGTGCTTTCAAGGGGGGTCTAACACCCGTTTGACGCCGTGCAAATGCGGAATGTCGGGCGCAGGCACGGTTTGACATGACCTGTGTTCTGTGAGCTTTGCAGGGCGTGCGATTTGTGGGGGAAGGTGCGCAATGGGTGATCTTGGGTCTTTGATGTCGGCGCGACGGCTTGTGGCTGTCGTGGTGACATATAACAGGCTCAACAAGCTGCAGGACACAGTGGCGCGTTTGCTGGAAGCGGCCCCTGCGGATCTGGCGGCTGTGGTGGTGGTGGACAATGCCAGCACCGACGGCACGGCGGCTTGGCTTGCGGACCAAAGTGATCCACGCCTCGATGTTGTGTCCAGTGCGCGCAACGATGGCGGGGCAGGGGGCTTTGGGCGAGGCATGACCCATGCTTTGGCGGCGCATAGACCCGACTGGCTGGTTTTGATGGATGATGATGGCCGCCCCGCGCCCGGCGCTTTGGCGGCCTTTCACGCCCTCGATCCCGAGACGCAGGGCTGGGACGGGGTTGCCGCGGCCGTCTATTACCCGGATGGCGCGATTTGCGACATGAACCGTCCCTCGCGCAATCCGTTTCGCCATGTGTCGGTCTTTGTGCGCTCGGTCTTGCGCCTTGGGGGGCGCAGTGGGTTTCATCTGAAACCCGAGGTCTATCAGGGCGATGTGCCTTGTCCGATCGATATCACGTCATTTGTAGGGTTTTTTGTCTCTAAAAAGGCGGTTGAGGCGGCAGGCGTGCCCGATCCGGGGCTGTTTGTCTATGGCGATGACGGGCTTTATACGCTGGGGCTGTCGCAGGCTGGGCGGCAGCTTGTCTTTCACCCGCGGGTCCGTTTTGAGCACGACTGCGCCACCTTTGCTGCGCAGGACGGGCGGTTTCAGCCCTTGTGGAAGGTCTATTATTACCACCGCAATTTGATGTTCTTGTACCATGCGGCGGCGGGGTGGATGTTTTGGCCTGTGATGGCGGTGATCCTGCCCAAGTGGTTGCTGAAAGGCGCGCGCCATCGCGGGGAACGACGTGTGTTTTACCGATTGCTGGCGCGGGCGGTGTGGGACGGGTTTCGCAGTGATACATCCCGCAGCCATGCACAGGTTCTTGCGCTGTCAGCGGTTGAGGATGGCAAGGTGATGCCTGCGCAAAAGCAGTAGGCCTATAGCTGTGGGAACCATCGCGCAGATCAGCACATAGGCTGGAGAGATATAGCCGGGGTCATAGATCGGATAGAATCCGGCTCGCACCAATCCGGTGACGTGCACAAGCGGGTTGTACCACAACACGTCTTGCACTCCACGGGGGAGGTCTTCGACGATGTAAAGCACGGCAGAGGCGATCAGCAGGGGCCGGGTCAGGATTGACCAGACTGTGCTATAGATCGGGAACAGACCCGTAAGTGCGCAATTGAACGTACCGATGCCAAAGCCAAGGGCCATGGCCAAGCAAAACCCGCCAATCACGGGGGGCATGTCGATTACTGTGCGGGTGCCGGTCAGCACCATAATGCTGACCAGAAGCACATATGCGACCAGAAGCAAGGTCAGCGCATTCAGGACAAACCGGGCCAGAATGGCGTCCATCCACCCCACGGCTGGATATTTTAACAAGGCCTTGGAAAAACTGATGGCTCTTGTCAGGGCGTTTGCGATCCCGTTGAACAGATTGAACGGCAAAAAGCCGGTGGCGTAAAACAGAAAAAAGCTTTCGCCCAAGGACGGATTGCGCAGCAACAAAGAAAAGGCCACCGACAGGATAAACAGTGTGCCCAGCGGTTCGGCCACAGCCCACGCATATCCGCCCGGTTTGGCACCGTACCGTGTGGCCATTTCGCGCAACATCAAGGCCACAACAGTGCGCAATGTAGATCGGCGCGCCTTTGGCTGCAGCGACGGCGGCACAGCCTTGCTTGGGAATGTATCGGCGGAAGAGGTCGTATCTGAGGGCGGCATCGGGCTATTTCCCGTGACTGTAGGCTGTCCACCGACTATGAAGAATTAACGTGTGAAGATCAAACGACATTACATCGGTGCAACGCTTTGACAAAACAAGAAAAAGGGTCTTCCGGTCAGATGGATAAGAGTGCTCAGTCGCGCCAGGCCAAGCCTGTGCAATATCGTCCGGGGGGCGGGCAGGGTGCAGGGCCCCCGACCGATCAGAACGCGCCGCAGGCGGATGCGGGGAACAGACCGCAGGGCAATGGGCAAAACAAACCCCAAGGCAAAGGACCCCAAGGTAAGAGGGGCGGTGGGGGGGCAAAACCGGCCGCTGTTGTACAGGTACGCCCCATTGCAGAGCCTGCTGTTCTGCGTCGACGCCATTGGGGGCTATTGTTTTCATTTTTGGTGTTGGTTCTTTTGCCACTGGCTGGTGCAGGGTATTACCTGTGGGCCATCGCAGAGGATCAATACAGCTCGAACACCGGCTTTACGGTGCGCGGCGAGGAATCCGGCGGTGCCTCGGATATTTTGGGCAGTGTGGCGCAGTTTACAGGCTCTAACACGGGCTCAGACAGCAATGTTCTGAACGCTTTCATCAAAAGCCAAGAGATCGTGGAAGCCATTCAGGCGGAGGTCGACCTAAAAACCCACTACGCGCAACATTGGGACACGGACCCGGTGTTTTCGCTGTGGCCGGATGCGTCGATCGAAGATCTGTTGTGGTACTGGGAGCGGGTGGTGCGGATTTCCTTTGATGAAGGGTCGGGCCTGATTGATTTGGAGGTATTGGCGTTTGATCCGCAGATGGCGACGCGCATTGCGGAGCTGATTGTCGACAAAAGCCAGAACCGGATCAACGATCTGAACACACAGGCCCGCACAGATGCGATGCGTTATGCCAACGAAGACTTTGACGAATCCATTGAGCGCCTCAAAGGGGCCCGTGAGGCCCTGACTGGGTTTCGCACGCGTACGCAGATTGTGGACCCGGCCACTGATATTCAGGGGCGCATGGGGGTGATGAATAACCTTCAGCAACAACTGGCTGAGACACAGGTCGAACATGACCTGCTGCTGGCCACCACCAACGATTCTGATTTGCGCGTGGTTCAGGCGCAGCGCCGGATCGATGTCATTCGCGATCGCATCGCCGCAGAACGCGATGCCTTTGCGACCATCAGTGACGAAGTAGGGGCTTTGGTCGAAAACTACCCCACCCTGATTGCCGAATTCGAAAGCCTGACGGTGGATTTGGAAGTGGCCGAGGAAACCTATCGCGCGTCCCTGACGGCGTTGGATGTTGCACGGTCGAATGCGTCGCGTCAGAGCCGATATCTGGCCACATATATCAACCCGACACGTGCGGAGGCGTCCGAGTTCCCTCAACGCTTTGTGCTGATTGGTCTGATCGGTTTGTTCCTTATGTTGGGCTGGTCCGTGATGGCGTTGATTTACTATTCCATTCGGGATCGCAGCTAAGGAGGCGGCGCGATGATCCGGTTGGAAAAACTATCCAAAAGCTTTTGGGTGCGCGGTCACCGCAAGGTTGTGCTCGACAATGTCGATGTCGAGCTGCCAAGTGGGCGGTCTTTGGCATTGCTGGGGCGCAACGGGGCCGGCAAGTCGACGTTGATGGATATCATCTCGGGTCTACAAAAGCCTGACACAGGCCGCGTGATCAGTGATGGATCGGTGTCGTGGCCCGTTGGGTTTGGTGCTTCGTTTCACCGGGAACTGACGGGCGCGCAGAATGTGCGTTTTATCGCGCGGGTGTACGGCGTAGACACGGATGCGCTGATCGCCTTTGTCGATGATTTCGCTGAGTTAGGGAAACATTTCCACATGCCGGTGCGTACCTATTCGCAAGGCATGCGGGGGCGTCTGACCTTTGGCACCTCGATGGGTATACATTTTGACACCTATCTGGTGGACGAGGTCACAGCGGTGGGGGATGCGGCCTTTAAACGCAAAAGTAGGGCTGTGTTCCAAGAACGGATGAAAGTCGCATCAGCTGTGCTGGTCAGCCACGAGATGAAGCAGGTCCGGCAGTTTTGTGATGCGGGTATTGTGCTGGAAAACGGCAAGGTGCTGTATTTCGACGATCTGGAAGAGGCAATCGAGTATCATCAAGCTTTGCTGGCTTGAAAGCACAGGTTGCGTTTAGCACGCTTCATATATTAATCTTTTAACTTCAATGCGTTGCGTCTTTTTCTCCTGTGATATGATTAACAAAATAGTCTAAATTCACACCACTTGCCACGGTTTCGCCTGCCTGCGTCCGCCGTTCCACCGTATCGACAGTGCTCAATGTCCCTCGGTTTTAAGTGGGATAGTGGGTTCGATGTATGAACTGGTTTTGCGCACGTGGATGACGCTTGATGATGCGCTTTTGGATGTGGATATCCGCGATTTGCACTATGATATCTCGACCGGCACGTTGTTTGCAGGAACGGGCGGTAATGGTGGTCTGGTGAGTTATAGCATCAGCGAAGGTCAGGCCTTGGCTGAAGTGGACCGTCAGTATTACAGCGCCAGTCAGGCCTTTAATTTGACAGGCCGTATTGATGCAACTCAGATTGGCACCCAGAATTATCTGTTGGTCAGCGACCCCGGTGCTGCGGGTTATGTGGCCTATCAGGTCGGGTCTAATGGGCAGATTGGCAATGCCATTGGGATCACCGCAGATCCACCCGACGCTGATTGCTGTAGACCACATATTAGACAACCTAAACACGCGCTTTGGCACTGTGCAGTCCCTTGCGACAATCAACGTGGACGACCGGGTCTATGTTGTTGCGGCATTTGTCGACGCTGGCGGATGCGGTCACAACGAACCTGACCAATGTCTCGGCGCCGGTAGTGATCATCTGCAAGGGCAAGGGGGGGACGACATCCTACGGGACGGTATGATGGCCGCAGACATGCAGTCGGGAGATGTGGTGTTTATCTGAAGGCACAGACCCTGCGCGCCGAGGCGGAGCCTAGTTGTACCTGTTTAGAGACTGTTTTGAAGGCTGCTCGGCTTGTTTGAACCACGCGCTGTTGTGTGACTTTGTCAGCGCGTGTCAAGAAAGCTGGTGCGTTGTCCATGGGTATGGAGATCACGCTGCCTAACTTCTGGTGCTGTACGCCCTTGAGCGCTTTGATGGCACCGGGAAAAGTGGGGCACTCACGGGCCTATAAAGTGGGTGGCCCGTGGTGCAAACAAAAGCATGCGGACAAGAGCATGCAAGTCGGATGGTTTTAAAAGCGGCTCAGTTAAAGCAGCTCAATATCGTCAAGCAGCCCCGCCGTTGAACTCACTCCGTTCAGCGTCAAGCTGTCACCGTTGTCAAAGTCAAACACCAGATTGCCGTTCTGCACGCTGGTCAGCGCGTCAAGCCGCGCCTGATCTAGCGGGCCATTCCACAGGCTTGCGTTGATGTCCAAATCATCCACGCCAACCTCATAGTCGGTGATCACGTCGTCATTGATGTTGGCTGCCAGCACAAACGTATCTGCAC
>CAZJAW010000010.1:0-16056 GCA_964544035.1 uncultured Rhodobacterales bacterium | reverse complement strand
ATACTTTGTTGGCCCATGGCTCGCTCTCGATCCAAGGGCAGATCCACGTCAGTGTGCCGGCGCGCCGACCGGGTCAAGCAGACTACGCCCACCATCCACCGTCAAAACGTCGCCCGTTATGAAACCCGACCCTTCTGAAGCCAAAAACTGAACCGCATCCACCAGCTCCGTCGGGCTGGCGATCCGATGCAGGGGCGTGTGCGCTTCGATATCTTCCCGCCAGTCCGGCTTCGATCCAATCGCAGATTGCAACGACGCCGACATCACAGACCCAAAGGCCACAGCGTTCACGCGGATACCATGCGGTGCCAGCGACAAAGCCATTGACCGCGTCATCTGCTCAAGCCCTGCCGAAGCTATGGAATAGCCCAACAATTCAGGCCGCGTCTGATGCGCGGCAATCGAGCTTAAGTTCACGATCGACCCTTTGAACCCATCCTCGCCTGCATCCTCGTTTTGCTTGATCATTCGGCGCGCCACTTGCTGGCTGAGGCGCAAGGCCGTCATCACGTTCTGTTGGAACAGATCGTTTACGGATGAATCCTCGGGGTCGAGCGCATCTGTCTCCATCACCTGTCGCGAGGCGTTGACCAGAATATCGATCTGATCAAAGGCATCGATGGTGGCCGAAATCAAGTTGGCAATGGTCAGACGTTGACGCAAATCACCAGCAAAATAGCGGATGTTGGCATCCTCTGGCAGCTTACCCATTTCATCGTCCAGCCGCTTTTCGTCCATGTCAGCGCACATCACATTGGCGCCGCGATCCGCAAAATGACGCGCTATGGCAAGGCCAATTCCGTTGGCCGCACCTGTCACTATGGCGGTCTTGCCGCTGATGGAAAATGACATCTGTTATCCCCGTTTGCGTTTGGGCCGCTCAGCCCGCACCAGTTTGAACCGCGCATCGCCGTCCAAATCAACAACTTTGGTGAAGGCGTTTGTCAGCGTCTCTTCGTATGGCAGGTGCCGATTTGCGACCATCCACAACGCCCCGTGAGGTTTCAAGACTCGCGCCGCCGCCGCGATAAAGGCCCGCCCCAACGATGGATCGGCACTTCGCCCAGTATGAAACGGCGGGTTCATCACCACCGCATCCATCAGTTCCGGCGGCTTCCACGTTGTCGCATCCGCCCAGTGAAACTGCGCCCGCGGGTCAGTCACATTATGGCGGGCGCATTGCACAGCCATGTCATGTGCTTCGACCAAATGCACGGCTTTGACGTCTCGGGTCAGGATATGAGCCGAAAGATAACCCCAGCCCGCGCCCAAATCAGCAACATGACCAACCATGGTTTCGGGTAAAGCCTGGACCAACATCTCTGAGGCCGGATCGACCCCGTCAGCGGAAAACACACCCGGAGCTGTCCAAAATCCACCGGGATGCAATTCTGGCCCAGCCGCCCAATCGCTGAAATCCGCACCGCCCGTGGTCCAGTAAATTTTGCCATGTGCTTTGGAAATTGGCGCGCTGACGTCCGTGCGCGTGCGCAACGCCTTCAGCATCGAATCCGCGCCATCCGTTTTCTGACCATCCACGATGATCACCCCATCTGTCTGCACCATAGCAGCGGCAACCAAGGCCTGCGCCTCTACCCGTGCACGCGTCAGACACAGGATACTACCGGCAAAGCGGGCGTCTTTGGGCAATTCTGCAGCGACCTTATATCCGCGCGCCTCAAAGCCCGCACAGACTGTCGCCATGGGCGATACCACCAATACGCGATCCCGCGGTAAGGCGGATAAATCCGCCTCCTGAGCAGGGTGCAGCACGGCAACAAGGCCGTCGCCCTCAAGCGTGATCGCTTGAAGTGCAAGGGGCAGGCGCGCGCCTATCACTTACTCTTCTTTTTCCATTGTGCATTGCAGCGGGTGTTGATGGCGACGGGCAAAGTCCATCACTTGGGCCACCTTCGTCTCTGCGATCTCGTGACTAAAGACGCCCACGACAGCGAGGCCCTTTTTATGCACGACAAGCATGATCTCAAACGCCTGCGCGTGATTTAAGCCAAAAAACCGCTCAAGCACGTGCACCACAAACTCCATCGGGGTGTAGTCGTCATTCAGCAGCATCACCTTATACATCGGTGGGCGTTTGGTCTTGGGTTTGACGTCAGTGATGACGCTTGTATCGCTGTCATCATCCTGCCCTCCGGCCATCATCTGCACATATGGATGCATCTGTGTCGTCATCAAATTCAAACCTAAGAATCCTGTGGCGGGTTGCTAAGCGACCTATATAACGCGAAAGGCGCATTATAAAAGAGGGCCGTTGAGTAATGCCTCACACAATCCAGTGCATCGGCTTTGATGCAGACGACACGCTTTGGCATAACGAACGGTTTTTCAAGCTGACCCAAGAGCGTTTTGCCGAACTGCTTGCCCCTCATACGGAAACCCACGATCTGGACAACCTGCTGATGGCCACAGAGCGGCGCAACATCGGGCATTATGGCTTTGGTATCAAAGGGTTTATGCTATCGATGATCGAGACCGCGCTTGAGGTAACGGATCAGCGCGTACCCGGATCTGTCATCGCTGAACTGATCGCAGTGGGACAGGACATGTTGCAACATCCCATCGATCTTTTGCCGTTTGCGGCGGACGCTGTCGCCGCAGCCAAGGCCTATGGCCCTGTATTATTGATTACGAAGGGTGATCTGCTGCACCAAGAACGTAAACTGGCCCAGTCAGGGCTTGGCGATATGTTTGATGGTGTCGAAATCGTCTCGGACAAACACACACACGTCTATACGCGCATCTTCGCCGGATATGGTGGGGCAGCTTCGGGCGTTATGATCGGCAACTCAATGAAATCCGACGTACGCCCAATGATAGACGCTGGTGGTTTTGGGGTTTTTGTACCGCATGAATTGGAATGGGATTTTGAGGCAGCGGAAGCACCAAACGGCCACCCGCGCTACGGCGAAATTCCTGACTTAGGCGCTTTGCCCGATTTCCTGAAACAGATCGGCTAAGCATCGACGCCCCAGTTCGCCACATTCTTGCCACAATCGCACCTATTGGGGTCAAATTCGCCGCACCCCCGAAATGTAGCAGTACCGTGCTACAGAAAAACCAAATCGTGATCCGCATCAACACTTTATCGAGAATCGAACCTGTGTTAGCTTGCATCCAATAATAAAAAGGTCAGTCGAATAATCGGCGGCCATGAGGCAAACATAGGCAGGTTCATCGTGAAGGTTCGGCGCATACAGCCGGCCCGGTTAGGGCTATTCGTATTTTTGGCGGTCTGGATGTTGGTGCTTGCACCTATATCTGCATGGGCCGCTCCATATGCCGCACTCGTTATGGATGCGCGCACAGGCGAGGTTTTGCATTCACGCAATGCTGATACCCGGTTACATCCCGCATCGCTCACTAAAATGATGACCCTTTATGTGGTCTTTCAAGCGGTTGAACGTGGCGAGATTTCTATGGACACCGTTGTGACCATTTCAGGCACCGCGGCCGCAGAACCCCCATCAAAACTGGGCCTGCGCAAAGGGCAAAAGATCAAACTGCGCTATTTGGTACGCGCCGCGGCTGTGAAATCCGCGAATGATGCGGCCACAGCTTTGGGCGAGGCGATATCCGGCTCCGAAGCGGCGTTTGCGCGCCGCATGACACGCACCGCGAAATCGTTGGGCATGACCCGGACCACGTTCAAGAACGCGCATGGCCTCACCGAAACCGGTCACATGTCCACAGCACGCGATATGTCGATCATGGGGCGGCACATGATCTATGATTACCCACAGTATTATAACCTGTTCTCGCGCATCACGACTGATGCAGGCGTACGCGAAGTCGCGAACACCAATCGGCGTTTTTTGGGTGCCTACAAAGGCGCTGACGGGATCAAGACAGGCTACACCCGTGCTGCTGGCTATAACCTTGTGTCTTCGGCCGAACGTGGCAACGAACGTATCATCGCAACCGTTTTTGGTGGCACGTCCACCGCAAACCGCAACGCACGCATCGCCGAGTTGCTGGACATGGGCTTTCGTCGCGCACCCAGTCAGGCACCATTGCGTAGGCCCGGCAAACCAAAGTTTGTGCCGGCAGATAAGCCCATCGTGATTGCAGGGAACAATGAAAAACCCAAAGGCGCGGGCAAAGTCATTCGCCTCAGCGGTGCGGTCAAAACCTCCTACCGTCCCAAAATGCGCCCCGGCGCTGCGGCTCCTGTTCTTGTTGCGGCCGCCCCGTCGTCCGTGCTGCCTGATGATATTCAGAACGCACTTCAGGCTGCCCAAGCCGCACAAGTCACAACGGAAGTGACGGCTGTTGCGAAAGCAGCGACACCGGTTAAACGCCCACCGACGGCACGGAGGAACGATGTGGTATTGGCAAGCGTAAGGGCGCCCGCTGAACCCGAAGTTGTCACGCGCGTCTCCACCTCTGGCGGGCGGCACTGGGGTGTGAATATCGGTCGCTATGGCAGCCGTTTCGCGGCGGAAAAGGTGCTGTTGCAAACAGCCCTTGCCGAGATGTCGACGCTGGATGGGTCGTTACGCAAAGTGGTTAAACGACCCACAGGGTTTGATGCGAACTTTATGGGTATGACCCGCGACAGTGCCGATCTTGCCTGTCGTCGGCTACAATCGCGCAATTTGACATGCTTTATGATCGGGCCTTAAAGCTGCTTGGGCAAGGTGCGCGTTTGCGTACCTTGCTACCCTATCCTTGTGCGGCTTTCCTGATCCAACGCAAGAACGCCTTAAGCGGTGGTCTTTGCACGCCCGGACGCGTGACAAGGTGATATCCTATGCCTGGGGATGCATCTTCGTGCAGAACACAAAGCCGCCCTGCCCTTATATCTGCCTCTAGAAATAAACGGACAGTCACGGCAATCCCTTGCCCATCTCGCGCACCATCTAGCAGAAGATTACCCGGCGCTTGGGTCAGACTGCCACGCATCCCGCGCGCTACTCCGCGTGAATCCAGCCACTTGGTGCTTTCCGTGGTCCCGGCCTCTTCCAGCCATGGCAACAGACTTAAGGCCGCAGCATCCGATACGTCCTTGCCTTCAATCAACGACGGCGCAGCAACCACAACCATCGGCGTCTCCAACAGCAATTCACTGTCGAGCCCGGCCCAATCGCCTTTTCCATAGCGGATCGACAGGTCCACCCCGCCTGGTGAAAGCGTGACTGTTTCAGGTGTGGGGTCCAGCGTCATCGAAATGTCGGGATGCGCCGCACGAAACTCCGGCAAACGCGGCATCAACCATGCGGCAGCAAAGCTGGGTGTGGGCGAGATGTGCAACGGCCGGTTTGCCTCAACCCCGGTGATCAAAGCAATCGCGCGCGCCATGTGACCAAAACCCTCAGCACAGCCTTGGGCAAGGATTTCCCCTTCGGCATTCAGCTTCAGCGCGCGCCCCGAACGGTCGAGCAGCGCCACACCCAAATGGGTTTCCAAGCTACGCAACTGCTGACTGACTGCCGCGTGGCTAACAGACAGCGCTTCTCCGGCCGCAACGACGTTGCCGGTTTCGACATAGGCTGTAAAAGCGCGCAATGCAGCCAGCGGCGGCAGGTCTCGCCAATCCATATGTTATTTCAACTTACATAATTGCAATTTCTTTGACTCGCATGACCCAACCTTCTGGTCAATAAAAAAGGCACTTAACGCAAAAACCCAAGAGGTGCACGATGTTGAATATCTATGCCCACACTTTCATGACGGCGACGCGAAACAACCGAAATTGCACGCCTGTAACCGACGTGACCAAACGCAAACGATGGCAGCTTAAGCGCAGCCGTTGCATTGACCTGACCGAGCTGTGACGCGGGTTTTGCAGATGCCTGTCGGCACGAACGCGATCAAATGGGCAGCGTCTGCCACCTAGATTTTGGGTACGGCGCCGCAGCTCTGGGTGCGCGTCCCGTCAGTGCATGGCTTGCAACAACAGCCGGGTGTATTCCGTTTGTGGATTTTCAAACAGGTCGTCCGCCGTCCCTTGCTCGACCACATCGCCTTGCTTCATCACCAACACCTTGTGCGACATTGCACGCACCACTTTCAGGTCGTGGCTGATAAACAAGAATGCCAACCCGTATTTCTCTTGTAATCCGCGCAGCAACTCTACGATCTGCACTTGAACGGTCATATCAAGAGCAGACGTCGGTTCGTCCAGCACAACCAGTTTCGGGCGCAGCACCATAGCACGGGCGATGGCAATACGTTGCCGTTGTCCACCAGAGAATTCATGCGGATAACGGTCCATAGTCAACGGATCAAGCCCAACCTCGGCCATGACTTCGGCGACAACTTCGCGCTCGGCCCGCCCGCCTTCGACACCATGGATGCTAAGGCCTTCGGAGATGATCTGTGCAGCCGTCATACGCGGGGACAATGACCCGAATGGGTCCTGAAACACGATCTGCATATCCTTGCGTAAGCGCCGCAACTCACGCACTGACCAACTGCGAATGTCTTGGCCCATATAGACGATACCGCCTTCTGATGGGATCAAACGCATGATGGCCAACGCCAAAGTCGTCTTGCCAGAGCCAGATTCACCTACGATGCCAACGGTTTCGCCTGCATGCACTTGCAACGTTGCATCGTTAACGGCCTTCACGTGGCCCACTGTGCGGCGCAACAGCCCCGCAGTGATTGGAAACCAGACTTTGAGGTTCTGGGTCTCTGCGATCAGCGATGCGCCTTCCGAAACAGGGGCAGGCTGCCCCGTCGGTTCGGCGCTCAGCAGTTTTTGCGTATAAGGGTGCTGAGGGTTGCCGAAGATGTCAGCGGTTAGGCCGGTTTCTACGATTTCGCCGTTCTGCATGACACAGACGCGGTCGGCGATACGCCGGACAATCCCAAGGTCGTGGGTAATGAACAGCAACCCCATGCCTTCGGTCTTTTTCAGCTCGGCCAATAGGTCCAGAATTTGAGCTTGGATGGTGACATCCAGCGCTGTCGTCGGTTCATCCGCAATCAAGACATCCGGCTTGTTCGCCAGCGCCATCGCGATCATCACGCGTTGACGCTGTCCGCCCGAAAGTTGGTGTGGATATGCGCCCAATCGGCTTTCTGCATCGCGGATGCCAACCTTGTCCATCAGCTCAAGAATACGTCCACGGGCATCTTCGCCGAGGATACCTTGGTGCAAAGCAAGGCTTTCACCCAATTGCTTTTCGATGGTGTGCAAGGGATTAAGCGAAGTCATCGGTTCCTGGAAGATGAACGAGATGTCGTTGCCGCGCACTTTGCGCAAAAGCTGGTCATCCGCGCCGATCATCTCTTGCCCGTCATAGATAACGGAACCCGCAACCTCTGCGCTGTCGCCCAACAAAGACACGGTGGACAAGGCCGACACAGACTTGCCAGAACCCGATTCCCCAACGAGCGCAACCGTTTCACCACGCTCGACGTGAAAGGACACGCCTTTGACCGCAGGGCTTAGTTTACCGTCCTGACGAAAGCCGACAGTCAGGTCCTTCACTTCAAGCAGGGCCATCAGGAAAATGTCTTTCTGGGGTCGAACGCATCGCGGATGCCCTCAAAGATAAAGATCAGCAGGCTGAGCATAATCGCAAACACAGTGAACGCTGTGAACGCCAGCCATGGCGCTTGTAGGTTTTGTTTCGCCTGCAACGTCAACTCGCCCAAAGATGGGGCAGATGACGGCAGACCGAACCCGAGAAAATCAAGCACCGCCAGCGATGAAATCGTTCCAGTGATGATAAAGGGGAGCATGGTCAGCGTCGCCACCATCGCGTTGGGAAGCATGTGACGGAACATAATAGTCAGGTTCCCAACCCCAAGCGCGCGGGCGGCACGCACGTATTCAAGGTTACGGGCGCGCAGGAATTCGGCACGCACCACACCCACAAGGCCGGTCCAGCCAAACAGGATCAGCAGGAACACAAGCAGCCAGAAACTGCGCCCCAAAATTGCGAACATGATGATGATGACGTACAGGCTGGGCGTCGAAGACCAAATTTCGATGATGCGCTGAAAGATCAAATCAGTGCGTCCGCCGAAATAGCCTTGCACCGCGCCAGCGACGATACCGATGGCAGCAGACGCACCTGTTACGATCAACGTGAACAGCACAGACAGGCGGAAGCCGTGGATAACGCGGGCAAGCACGTCGCGCTTTGTGCCATCGGTGCCAAGCAGGTTCTCCGCGTTTGGCGGCAAAGGGGCGGCGCCGGGTCGGTCGACCGCCGTATCAAAGGAATAGGGAATAAGCGGCCAGACCGTCCAACCTTTTGTAATCTTTTCGCCGTCAACGATGCCGTCTTCCGCGTCCACGATCACACCTTCGGGGTCATCAAAACAGGCATCAAGCCCGCCTGACACGATCAGGCATTGCACCTCTGGATCGCGATAGGATGCCTCGGTCCGGAAATCGCCACCAAAATCGGTTTCGGAATAAAAATTCCATATCGGGGTATAAAACTGGTTTTGGTATCGCACGAGGATCGGTTTGTCGTAAGCGAGGAATTCCGCAAACAGTGACAAACCGAACAGAACAGCAAAGATCCACATCGACCAAAGGGCGCGACGGTTCTTTTTGAAGTTTCTCCAGCGGCGCTGGTTCAGCGGCGAAAGGGAAAAGAATTTGCGTTTAGGTGCGGGGACGACCACGGGGGCATCGATATCTTGTGCTACCATCAGCCTTCCCTCCGCTCAAAATCAATGCGCGGATCAACCAGCACATACATTAAGTCCGACAAGATACCGACGAGCAATCCCATGAGGCCAAAGATGTAAAGCGTCCCAAAGACGATAGGATAGTCACGCGCAACGGCGGCCTCGAACCCCAATCGGCCCAGACCATCAAGCGAGAAGATCGTCTCGATAATTAGTGAACCGCCAAAGAAGACGCTGATGAACACGGCAGGAAAGCCTGCGATCACGATCAACATCGCGTTGCGAAAGACGTGGCCATACAGAACGCTGCGTTCGGACAAGCCCTTGGCGCGGGCGGTCATCACGTAAAGCTTCTTGATCTCGTCCAGAAAGCTGTTCTTGGTCAGCAAGGTCAGAGTGGCAAAGGCCCCGATGGTTCCTGCAAGAACAGGCAGCGTGATGTGCCATAGATAGTCAACCACCTTGCCCAGCGCGCTGAGTTCGTCAAAATTATCTGAGGTCAGCCCTCTAAGCGGAAAAATCTGCCAATAACTGCCCCCCGCGAACAAGACCAGTAGTAGAATGGCAAACAGAAATCCGGGGATTGCGTAGGCCGCGATAATCGCTCCAGACGTCCATGTGTCAAAAGGCGTACCGTCCCTGACCGCTTTGCGGATGCCCAGCGGAATAGACACTGCGTAAGCTATGATCGTTGACCAAAGCCCCAGCGTGATGGACACCGGTAGCTTTTCGATCACCAAATCTATGACCCCGATAGATCGGAAATAGCTTTCGCCAAAATCAAAGCGGGCATAGTTCCACACCACGTTCAGAAACCGCTGAACAGGGGGCTTATCAAAGCCGAATTCCTTTTCAAGCTCAGCGATGAATTCTGGTGGCAAACCGCGTGCACCGGCATAGCCTTCGGTTGCTCCTTGTGTCTCTTGCTCGCCATCGGCACCGCCGGCAAAGCCGCCAAACACGTCCCCGCCACCTTGCGCGCGTGCAATAGCTTGTTCCACCGGTCCACCTGGCACAAATTGCGTCAAAGTGAAGTTGACCAAAAGGATGCCAAGCAGGGTCGGAATGACCAGCAGCAGCCTGCGCAGGATGTAAGAACCCATGTTTTTACCTTAGTGCGCCAGACGCTTTGAGCTCATCAGCCCTTGCCTGGTCCCACCACCAGATTGACTCAACACCGAGTGACAAAGGCGGAGGGTTTTCTGTGTAAGGGCGCCCAAACACGTCCCGATATGAGATGTTATGCGAGCCTTTGTACCATTGTGGCACCCAAATGTGCAGTGAACGCAACGCACGATCCAAAGCTTTGACCGCGACGTCCAATTCTTCGCGCGACGTCGCATTCGAGATGGTACGGATCAGAGAATCCACACCTTCGTTGCTTAGACCCGCCATGTTCGACCCCCCCGGCACGTTCGCAGATTGAGACCCAAAGATTTGCTCCAACTCATTGCCGGGTGTCTGACTCATGGAAAAGCGTTGCGTAACCACGTCAAAATCAAAGTTCTTTTCTCGCTCTTGCGCCTCGGCAGGGTCGACACGGTTCATTTTGGCGTCAATCCCCAACCGTTCAAGATTGGCCACGTACGGAGAAATTACCCGATCAAACGTCGGCGAGTCGTTCAGGAATTCGAGGGTGAATTTTTCGCCGTCTTTATAACGGAAGCCATCATCGCCAACGATCCAACCCGCGTCATCAAGCAGGCGGCTTGCCCGACGCAATGCACGACGGTCGCCCAGGCTCGAGGCGTCCGAAGCGCTTGGTGAAAATGCGGATTCCGTCAGCAAGGTGTCGGGGAAATACTCGCTAAGGGGCTCCAGAAGGGCCAGCTCCGCTTCGCTTGGCAAGTCTTCGGCCTGCAGCGTCGACGAGTTCTCCCAAAAACTGTCCGTGCGCTCGTATAGCCCGTAAAACAAAGAGTCATTGGACCATTCAAAGTTAAACGCCATGCCGATGGCTTCGCGCACATCTGGGTCAGAGAACTTTTCAAGACGCAGGTTAAACCAAAAGCCTTGTGTGCCCGCAGGCCGCCCGTCAGGCAGCGTTTCTACTGCGACATGGCCCTCATCGATGTCCGGGAAATTATATCCGGTCGCCCAAACGCTTGAAGAAAACTCCTCGCGATACAGATATGCCCCACCTTTGAAGGCTTCAAAAGCGACGGTGTAATCCGAATAGTATTCAAAGGTAAGTTCGTCAAAATTGTTCTGACCAACATTCACGGGCAGGTCTTTGCCCCAATAGTCATCGCGCCGCAGGTAGGTCACGCTGCGACCCGAATCAATTTCTCCTAGTACATAAGGCCCAGAACCCAATGGCGGCTCTAACGTGCTTTCGCCGAAATCACGCCCCTCGTAATACGCTTTGGAAAATACAGGAATACCACCGGCCGTCAGGATCAACTCACGCAGAGGCCCTTCTGGGTTGAAAGTGAATTTCACCCGCCCTGCATCAAGCGCCTCGACGCTCTCAAAATCACGGAAGGTGTTTTTAAAGGATGGGCGGCCTTCGCTGACAAGAATGTCGTATGAAAAAACAACATCCTCGGCCGTGACAGGCGTACCGTCGCTGAACTTGGCTTCAGGTCTGAGAGTATAAATCACCCATTCGCGATTTTCGGGGTATTCGATGCTTTGTGCCAACAGTCCATACTGCGCATCTGGTTCTTGCAGGTTTCCAGTCATCAACGTGTCAAAAAAGATCGTCGCACCTGCAGCGGCATTCCCTTTCAGAATATAGGGCGTCAGGCTGTCAAAGGTGCCAAACGCCCACGTACTAAACTCGCCACCTTTGGGCGCGTCGGGGTTCACGTAGTCCCAATGGGTAAAATCAGCGTCATATTTCAGGTCACCAAAGGTCGAAATACCATGACTGGTTATTAACCTGTCATCCTCGGCACGCGCCATTGAGGTCAATGCCATTGTAATAATCAGACCCAAAACCCCCAAAGCACCCCAAATGGCATATCGATCACGCGCGGCTTTGACGCGTGCCTGTGCTTGATCGCGGGTTTGAGTCTTGTGCATGGGTGATCCTCCGTCGGGGTGGGCAGGGCCGGTTTGTTTCTGAAATATAGGCTAAAAGGCTGCCGCGCCAATATGCAACTTGAGAATCAACACTGTCGCGCGCGACTTCGTGTGCTCATCGTAACATTTGGCACAAAAAAAGCCGCTTGCACGGGGCAAACGGCTTTTTAAGTCGTTCATATTTGGTTGCTTAGTCGTCGAGGCTATCGAGATAGGCGATAACGTCAGCCCGGTCTTCGATTTTTGCCAGACCGTTGAAGCTCATTGTTGTACCGGGCGCGTAGCCCTTGGGGCTTTCCAAGAACGCGTTCAGTGCCTCAGGTGTCCACGCTTCGACCACCTGACCAATTGCGCCGGAGTAGCTAAAACCAGAGGCTGAATCCGCTGAACGCCCGACCACGCCGTAAAGAAATGGACCAGCCGCGTTGTCGCCATCTGATGCTTTGTGGCAGGCAGAGCATTTGCGGAATACTTTGGCGCCTTCGCCGATATCAGCAGATGCTAAAATCTCATCAAACGGCACTTCGACCACTTCTTCGGCTGGCTCGTCTTCGCCTGTGTCAATCACATAGGCTTGTTCCCCGCCGCCATGGCCACCGGAGTGATAAAGTGTTTCTGCAGCCCACTTGCCGAGCAGAAGAATAAGAAGGGCGGCGCACAGGCTGCCCACGATCTTGGTAAGGGTCATCGTGTCGAACATTTGGATCTGGTACCTCGTGCCGCAAAGTGTCGTATCGGCGCGTATCTACGGCTTCCCCTTGGCTCTGGCAAGGTATAGAAACCGCGACCAATCGCCCTGCCCCGCCTATCGAGGTAAAGAGGGCTTTCAAAAGGACTGCGCAATGTCAGAACGGATCGCGTTTCAAGGTGAATTGGGCGCTTACAGCCACGAGGCTTGTGTCAAATCGCGCCCCGATGCCGTTCCGGTGCCTTGCACCACTTTTGAGGACGTATTTGCTGCTGTGCGCGAGGGCCGGGCAGACAAAGCAATGCTGCCGGTCGAAAACACGACCTATGGACGAGTGGCCGATATTCATCGCCTTTTGCCTGACAGTGGCATGCACATTGTGGACGAGGCGTTTGTGCGCGTGCGTATTGCACTGATGGCAATGCCGGGACAAACACTGACTGACATTAAACATGTACGGGCTCATCTGGTGTTGATTCCGCAAGCGCGGGCATTTTTGGACGCCAATAACATTACCTCCGAAGCAGCTGCTGACAGTGCAGGCGCCGCGGCGGCTATTGCTGAAGCCAAGGAAATGGGTGTGGGTGCCTTGGCTTCTTCTGTCGCGGCGGACATTCACGGGCTGAATATCCTTGCACAAGATATTGAAGATCAGGGCCACAACACCACCCGGTTTTTGCTGATGGCTCCGCAAGCTGACACCGCTCGGCGTGGAGAGTCGATGATCACCACATTTGTCTTTGAAGTGCGTAACATCCCGGCTGCTCTTTACAAAGCGATGGGCGGATTCGCGACCAATGGCGTAAACATGACCAAGTTGGAAAGCTATATGGTGGGTGGCATTTTCACGGCTACGCAGTTCTATGCCGATGTCGAAGGTCACCCGGACGACCCAGCCGTGGCGCGAGCGCTGGACGAGTTGAAGTATTTCACAAATCGTCTGGATATTCTGGGCGTGTACCCGGCTGCCGCCAAACGCAACTAGCTTGTGCGTTGCAACCGATCCTCAAGTGATTTTGCGTAATCTGCCACCCGCAGTTTAAAGCGCTTGGTCAAGTTCGATTTGGCCAGCTTTAACGACTGAACAAGCAACCTTGCCGATAGGTTCAATGGTTTAAAGTCTAATGCAACCGACATGCGCGTACGGCTGCGCGACAACGCGATCAACTCGATCACAAAACTGGCTTCGATTCCCGATGACTTACCAGCAAACGTCATCTCATTGGGCTTTTCAAACTGCACCACTTCCAAAGCGAGGTCTCTTTTGCGCCCGCGCATATCAAAGGCAATTTTCCAGCGCGCGCCGACTCCTGCCTTCTTAAGCTGATCCGTGCGTTGCACTTCAATTCCACGACGCATTGCCTGCCGTTCGAAACTTTCGAATTCACAAAGCGCCTCAAAAACCTCGTCAATAGGAGCCGAGATGTCTTCCCGCGTGGAGAGTTTCATAAGCTATGCCTGTCTCGTGAGTCTCCGGCAGTGTCCGATTAATCCAATGTGTCCGCAAGCCAGTTTTCTATTAAAAAGTGAGCGATTGCTCCTTTGCGCGCCGGAAGGATGGTTGGGTGCTCACCAGCAAAAATTGTCATCATATCTTCTCGGGTGATCCACACTGCGTCTTCGATTTCGACGGGATCAATCGTAATGTCGTCACTTGTCGCTTCGCCCTGACATCCGAACATCAAGGACGCAGGAAAGGGCCACGGCTGGCTGGCCAGATAACTGACTGCGCCGACACGAACACCAGCCTCTTCAAAAACTTCGCGTCGTACGGCAGCTTCAAGGGTTTCACCGGGCTCGACGAAACCAGCTAAGAGTGAATACATACCCTCTGGCCAACCGGGCGATCGTCCCATCAGAACCGAATTGCCACGTGTGATCAGCATAATGACCACCGGGTCCGTGCGGGGAAAGTGATGGGTACCACACGCCGGGCATGTGCGCTGCCATCCACCCGACGTCACATCGGACACGGCACCACACTTAGCGCAGAACCCGTGCGCTGCATGCCAGCTGAACACTGCCTTTGCTGTTGCTGCCAGTTCAGCATCGCGCGCATCCAACCATGTCATCACGCGGCGGAGTTCGACAAACACTTCTTCCGGCCCAAAGGCTGGATGGTGTTGTTCTGTGGGGTCCAAAAAACCGCCCAATTGTGAGGCATCCAAATCTTCGGGTGTCCATCCAGAAAGCTCATGCGCAAAGCGCGGCGCACCATCTTCGCGACCCAGAAAAATTGGCGGATTAGCCGCGTCTCCGAGGGCGGGGTGATCCATCTTGATCCGCATCAAGCGCGCAGGTCGTGCCGTGTGAACCAAGGGCTTACCGCGCCACAAAAGCACAGTACGCGCAGCGGGATCTGCCGCGGCGGCAACCAAAGCATCAGGGTCAGTACGCAATTCGCCTGCGCGATCCAAGGCTGAGCCTCCGAAGGTCACTGTTTCCGCGTGCCGCATGATGACTGCCCCCTCTGCCTGTCTTATATTTTGGTTTCTGCACAGGATTGACATGGGCTACAGCCGGGTGCAATGGCCCAAAATGTGTGTGGCTTTCGCAACCGCTTTGGTTGCACGTTCACACAGGACTTGCCATTGCTCTACCTATGAGTGCAACTGCGGTTATGGGTTCGCCACAAATCACCAGCGATTTACGCATTCTCGCAACCAGTGACGTGCATATGCATATAACCGGTTGGGATGCCTTACATAATGACATCGCAGCTGATCGTGGCATGGATCTGTTGGTAAGACGTATAGACATGGCTCGGCGCGATGCCCCTGGCGCCTGTCTGCTGCTGGACAACGGAGACTCGCTCCAAGGCACGCCTGTCGGCACGACCTGCGCTCGGTGGCCTGAGGAGGCTGCTCATCCTTGGCCTACTGTCTTGAACGCGCTGGATTACGACGCGGTGGGGCTCGGGAATCACGACTTCGACTTTGGTGTGCCTCTTCTTGAACGTGTCGTGGCGCAAACAAAGGCCCCAACGCTTTGCGCCAGCTTTGCCAGCGGCCAGATCACAGGCGTCACACCTTTCACTGCTTTGAGCCGCAGTTTGACCTGTTCAGACGGAGTGACGCGCGACATTCAGATCGGCGTCACATCTGTGCTGCCACCTCAAACTGCACATTGGAACCACCGATACCTGTCCGGTCAAATCCGTTTCAAGAACGGCTTGAAAGCTGCTCAGCAGGCTGTTCAGCGATTGAAAGAAGACGGCGCGGACCTTGTGATTGTACTCTGTCATAGCGGGTTGTCCGCCTCTAATGGCAACGACAGTGAAAATTTTGCAGCCACTCTGGCAAAAGACATTTGCGACATTGACGCGTTGATCATGGGACATACGCATCAACTTCTCCCACTTCCTGATGGACCTCAGGATGTACACGGTGTTCCCGCCGTGATGCCCGGTTTTGGGGCTGAAGCCCTCGGGGTGATCGATCTTTGCCTAAGTTGGGATCAAAATCGCTGGCAAGTCACGCAGCATAACGCCACCCTGCACACGCCGTTCCCAACTGACAAGCCATGTGACGGCATCACCAAGCTGGCCGCTCCTGCCATTGCGGACACAAATGCATGTCTTGACGTGGAACTGGCGCAGACGGCGACAGGCTTTCATAGCTACTTCGGCATGCTGACATCAGATCAACATTGCGCCCTTTTGGCCCGCACCATGACACGGTCTATCGCAGCAAAAGTCTCAGGCACTCCTCTTTCGGATCTACCAC
>CAZJAW010000009.1:12328-16888 GCA_964544035.1 uncultured Rhodobacterales bacterium | reverse complement strand
GCACCTGCGTCCGCAAAGGCGTCGATGTAGGGATCGACGGGTGCGATCATGAGGTGAACGTCCATGACACCTTTGATATGTGGGCGGATGGCCGCACAGGTCGCCGGTCCAAAAGAGATGTTGGGTACAAAATGGCCATCCATGACGTCCACGTGTATCCAATCCGCGCCTTGTGCTTCGACTGCGGCGCACTCGGCTCCGAAGTTGGCAAAGTCAGCGGCAAGGATGGAAGGGGCGATCTTGATTGTGCGGTCAAAGGGCATGGTTGGCTCCGGTCAGGTTTGTGCGCCATATATCCATCCGACGGTCTTGTTAAAAGGGCGCTGTCGGGAAGACTTTGTTAGAAACGGCGAATCTGCGTGCGGCGACTCATGAGTGTGCAGGTTTAATTTGACATTCGAATTAATGCGCGCAACTGTGCGTAACAGGGAGGACTGCGATGTTTCTGGGGCTTGATCTGGGCACCTCGGGTGTAAAGGCGTTGCTGATGGACAGCGAAGGCCAGCCCATTGGAAGTGCTGATGCATCTTATGATGTCTCAAACCCTTCGCCGGGGTGGAGCGAGCAAGACCCGGCGGACTGGATCGCAGGGGTCGAGACAGCACTGGCCGCTTTGAAATCCGCACACCCATCCGCTTATGCTGCCGCGCAGGGATTGGCGCTATCTGGGCATATGCATGGTGCCGTTATGGTCGATTCAGCAGGCACTGTTTTGCGTCCCTGTATGTTGTGGAATGATACGCGTAGCCACGTGCAGGCCGCAGCGATGGACAGCGACCCACGCGCGCGCGACATTAGCGGAAACATTGTCTTTCCGGGGTTCACTGCCCCCAAGGTCGCGTGGGTTGCCCAAAACGAACCAGACGTGTTTGCTCGCATTTCGCGTGTGATGCTGCCAAAAGACTATGTGCTTTGGTGGCTTACGGGCCGGTTCGCCACTGAAATGTCGGATGCCGCTGGTACTGCTTGGCTAGATGTTGGAGCGCGGGCGTGGTCGAATGAACTTTTGCAGCTAGGCGGCATGAAAGCGGCACAAATGCCGGACTTGCTTGAAGGCACTGATGTGGTGGGCGAGCTACAGCCTGCGCGCGCAGATCTTGGTCTGCCCGCAGGGTGCAAGGTCATCGCAGGTGGGGCCGACAATGCGGTGGCGGCTTGCGGTGTCGGCGCGTTGGGCGAAGGGCAGGGGTTTGTTTCGCTAGGAACATCTGGCGTCGTGCTGACCGGGCGCAACACCTACGCCCCGCTGGCCGACAGTGCTGTGCATACGTTCTGTCACGCAGTGCCGGGGCGCTGGTACCAGATGGGCGTTGTCCTTGCTGCAACTGACAGTTTAAACTGGCTTTCAAAGGTCACGGGGCAAAGTGCTGCGGCCTTGTCTGGCGCATTGGGCAATACACTAACAGCGCCAACCTCGACTAAATTCTATCCCTACCTGTCCGGCGAACGTACACCACATAACGACGCGCAAATACGTGGCGGTTTTACCGGGCTTGACGTAGGCACAGACACAAAGGCGCTGACCAGCGCCGTGATGGCGGGCGTCGCCTTTGCCTTGCGCGACAGCTTTGAGGCGATCAAAGCCACAGGCGCTACCCTGGAAACAGCCCTAGCCATCGGCGGCGGCAGCCAATCTGACTACTGGTCCTCCATGCTGGCCACTGTCCTCAATATCCCTCTGGAACGGCCAGATGAAAGTGCCTTTGGCGCAGCGCTTGGGGCTGCTCGCATCGCCATGTGCGGCGTTACTAGCGCCGATCCCAAAAGCGTCATGACCAAACCGACCGTCGCCAACATCGTCAATCCGCAAGCCGAACTCGTGCAGTCCTATGATGACGCCTATGCTGATTTCGCCAACGCTTATCCAAAACTGAAAGCTATGCCATGACCTCCTCGTTCTTCGACGCCGTACCGCCCGTCAAATTCGAAGGGCCAGACAGCACAAATCCCATGGCCTTCCGCCACTATAACCCGGACGAAAAAGTCATGGGCAAACGGATGGAGGACCATCTGCGTTTTGCCGTGGCCTACTGGCATTCGTTTGCTTGGGAAGGAGGAGATCCGTTTGGGGCGCAAACATTCCAGCGCCCATGGCACCCCCAAGACGACATGGGCCGCGCAAAGATGAAGGCTGATGTCGCCTTTGATATGTTTGAACGGCTCGGGGTACCCTATTTCTGCTGGCACGATGCTGATGTGCGCCCCGAAGGCGATACTCTTTCTGAATCTATCGACCGTCTTAACGAAATCACCGACTATTTCGCCGAAAAGATGGAAGGCAAAAACATCGGTTGCCTTTGGGGCACCGCCAACATGTTTTCGCACCGCCGCTGGATGTCGGGGGCCTCAACCAACCCCGACCCTGATGTCTTTGCCTATGCTGCCGCGACCGTGAAATCCTGCATCGATGCCACTCAAAAACTGGGCGGCGAAAACTATGTCCTGTGGGGCGGGCGCGAAGGGTACGAGACCCTTCTTAACACCGATATGGGCCGTGAGCTCGACCACATGGGCGCGTTCCTCAATATGGTTGTGGAGTATAAGCACAAGATCGGGTTCAAAGGACAAATCTTGGTCGAACCCAAACCCCAAGAACCCTCCAAACACCAATACGACTTTGATGCGGCCACCTGTATCGGTTTTCTGCGCAAATACGGGCTGGAAAACGAAGTGAAACTCAACCTCGAACAGGGTCACGCCATCCTTGCAGGTCACAGCTTTGAACACGAAATCGCCGTGGCTGCATCCGAAGGGTTGCTAGGTTCAATTGATATGAACCGCAACGATTACCAATCCGGCTGGGACACCGACCAGTTCCCCAACAACGTGCCGGAAGTCGCTTTGTGTTATTACCATATCCTGAAAGCAGGCGGACTGGGCGCGGGCGGCACAAATTTCGACGCCAAGCTGCGCCGTCAATCCTTGGACGCTGACGATCTGATCGCCGCGCACGTTGGTGGTATGGATATCTGCGCGCGCGGATTAAAAGCAGCCGCCGCGATGATCGAAGACGGCGGGCTCGAGGATGCTCTGAAACACCGCTATGCAGGGTGGGACCAAGCGGCCGCTCAGGCCATGTTGAAAAGCGACCTCGATTCAATCTCGCAGAAAGTTTTGGGCAACAAGATTGAGCCGCAACCACGTTCAGGCCGACAGGAAATTCTGGAAAACTATGTTTCGCGCTTCGTCTAAAGCACTTGCATTCAGCCTGATCGCCGCGCCGCTTTGGGCAGGTGATTTGCCTTACGCCGAACCTGTATTTGCGGATCATCCCAGTGCGCAAATCGAACTTGGCCAACTGCTGTTTTACGACCCAATTTTGTCTGGCTCTAAAACAGTCAGTTGCGCAACCTGTCATCACCCCAACCACTCCACCGGCGACGGTGTATCGCTTGGGCTGGGGGATGGCGGCGCTGGCCTTGGGCCAGACCGTAAAGTCGTCGCGGATAACATCCCTGAACAACGTATCCCCCGCAATGCGCCGCCACTCTTCAACCTCGGTGCTGCAGAATTCATAGTGTTTTTCCATGACGGGAGGTTGGAACAAGACGCATCGCGCCCGACAGGCATAAGAACGCCGCTGGGCACAGAAATGGAAGCCGGCTTTGCTTCGGCTCTTTCCGCGCAGTCCATGTTCCCTGTGCTCAGCCCTGATGAAATGGCCGGGCATTACGCCGAAAACAATGTAGCGCAAGCCGTGCGTCAGGGTCTGCTGACGGGGCAAGATGGCGCGTGGGACATTCTGTCCAAACGGGTCGAAGATATCCCTGGATACCGCAACAGATTTGATGCTGTGATCGGTCCTAAAACCATTGCCTTCACCGACATCTCCGACGCGCTCGCGGCCTTTCTTGACTTCGAGTGGCGTGGCGTTGCCAGCCCCTTCGATCTTTTCTTGCGCAATGGGACGGAAATGGAACCCGCCGCCATGCGCGGGATGGACTTGTTTTATGGCAAAGCGGACTGCGCGGATTGCCATTCGGGTCGTTTCCAGACGGATCACGATTTCCACGCCATCGCTATGCCGCAGATTGGGCCGGGCAAGGCAGCACGGTTTGAATCCCATGCCCAAGATACGGGCCGTATGCGGGTGACAGGAAACCCGCAAGACGCGTACGCATTCCGCACACCGCCTTTGCGCAACATCGCGCAAACGGCTCCGTACGGACACAGCGGGGCTTATGCGACCCTTGAGTCTGTTGTGCGTCACCATCTCGATCCTGTCGCCTCACTGCGCGCTTATGACATCAATCAAGCCATTCTGCCCGGCCTTAAGGTCAACGACGTGCGGGCACTTAGCGATCCTGCAGAAATTGACGCCATCGCGGCCGCAAACGTCCTGCAGCCGCAAAACCTGACCGATACCGAAGTTGCTGACCTGCTTGCTTTCCTGAATGCGCTTACAGACCCTCAAAGCGTCCGCGGTGCCTTGGGTATTCCTGCGTCTGTCCCGAGCGGCCTGCCCATTGACAGGTAAGCGGCATCCACTGGATCGCTACAAACCCACCGTTCCTTGCATTAACCTTCATGAATGACGGGTAATCAACGCATCAACGCATC
>CAZJAW010000009.1:0-12228 GCA_964544035.1 uncultured Rhodobacterales bacterium | reverse complement strand
ATCAACGCATCAACGCATCTGCGACGTTATTTGTTAACGACAAGTACCTGATCGACGCTCACCTCCCGCCACTCTGACCAAGCAGTATGCGGCCAGCGCACACGCATGCGCACGACTTCGACGTCACCCAATCCAAAGTGCTGCGGTCCTGAGACGCCGCCAGCATGGCCGCCGCCGACGATTACCTCGCGCGCCTGAACTGAAACCCCGTCATCTACCTCGATCCAAGCCCCTATGCCTTGCGTGTTTGTGCCAGCGCGTTGCAACGACACCGCCAACCAATGCCCGGTATCGGCGCTCGCATTTTGCCAAATCTCCATCGGTGCGCGGCGGTTGACGACTGCTAAATCCAATAACCCATCGGCGTTAAAATCAACCAAAGCCGCACCCCGTGCGCGATGAACCGAAGCAACCCCGGCAACATCTCCGGCTTCAAAAAACGTACCATCCTCTTTCGATATCAACAGGTTATTGGGGTCCTCCATCGCGTTTCCCGGCATCTGCTGCACATTGCCTTTGGCGATAAACACATCGTCGCGGCCATCGTTGGTCACGTCTCCGAACGCGATGTGCCACCCGGTTGATGGCCGCCCATCATCCCCCAAATAGGGTCGCTGCGCTGCGGTTCCTGTCGAAAATGGTACGTCTGCAAAAGTCGGTTGGTCACCCGAGCGACGCATCAGACGCTGATCGCCCATGGAGCTCAAAAACACCTCATCCCGCCCATCACGATCCAGATCGCGCGTCGCTATGCCCATGCCCCAAAGCATGTGGCGTGCCCAGCCTTCATCTTCTGTAAACAGTCGCGGTCTGTCTTCCATCGCCCAAAGCTGTTCTTGCCCATCGCGGACGTAATAGTGCCGATCATTCGATACCCGCAGGTCCGCGCGGCCAGTGCGTGCCCAATCGGTGAACAGAATAGACAGGGCGCAATGGCCTGGTGCAAGATCGCTGCGCCGATAGCCTGCTGGCGACGGTCGCCATAAGGTGTTGGTATCGCAGGCTTCAAACGGCCCATCCGGGTTGGCACGATCAACGTAGTGACCAAAAGCGAAGGTGGGTGAATCTTGCTCTACTTCCCACGTTGCAGAAAACGCAGTGGACCATTGATCTTTGCTGTCAAAAGGCACAGGCGCAAAGTCACAGTTGCCCAACCCTTTCAACAAGATATCCGGCCCAACCCGCAACATCACCAGATCGAGCAACCCATCGTTATCAAAGTCCAAAGGGTAAGCACCGGTCGTCCCCGCAATGTCCAACACGTCCGGTGTGGCCGTCTCAAAGGACACAGCTTCGCCGGGAACCGATGTGTTTCGCAACAGCACCGGAGTGTTGGATCCACCAGCAGCAACCAAGTCCGGACGGGTGTCGTTGTCGCAATCCAGCACGGCCAAGCCGCCGCCCACAAAGTGTTCCCATCCACCGTCATAGACGTGTACAGGCACTTCGACGGGAACAAATCTTGGGCTGTCCGCCAAAGCAGGAGTGCTTATGGAAATGCACAGAGCGCTTGCACTGCAACTCAACGCGCGCAGCGCTCGGCGCATCCGGCCCGCGTTTGAATTTTCGAAAAAACGATCTGCCACTTTAAACATCTTCCATTGCCTCGACAGCCGTATCTTGAACAAATTCAAGCGCATACGCCGCAGCCCCGCGTGCCCACATCAAAGTGTCCCAACTGTGTACGACGACCTCAGGGGCGGGTTTGTCGATGTCGACAATGCTCTTGTGCATCTGTTCGATAACCGCATCAGAATAAACGTGGTCAAAGGACATCTGCGGGCCTGCGAGGATGACCAATTCAGGATCAAAGATGTTGACCAGATTAGCGAGACCCATTGCGAACATCTTGCCCGCCCGCGCAATCACAGTACGCGCAGTTTGATCCCCCGCTTTGGCCGCAGCCAGCACGGCAATAATTGCATCAGTCGTCGATCCAGATTGGGCGATGGTTCCGACGCTCGCGGCCTCACGCACCAAAGCGTAGTCCGACGCGTAGGCTTCAAGGCACCCACGCTGCCCACAGCGGCACAAAGCCCCGTCGAGCTGTACCTTGGTATGCCCGAATTCAGCACCGCAGCCACGCGCGCCTCGATAAAGCTGCCCACCTAAAACCATACCCATCCCTACGCCGCTTTCGATGGTGATGACGATAAAGTCGGAATGATCCTTGGCGATGCCAAAGGTTAGTTCTGCCAAGGCGACAAGGTTGGCGTCATTGTCGATGTAAGCAGGGATGCCCAGACGGTTGCGCAGCACGTCCCCCAAAGACACGTTGCGTTGATCAAGCGAAGGTGACCAATAAACAACAGCGTCATCAACATTAACGACCCCCGCCAATCCGACGCCCACGCCCGAGATATCCGACAGCGCGTAGCCGGCCTTTTCGGCCAAGGCTTGCAAGCCCATTGCGATTTCTTCCGCAAGCGCGTCAGGGCTCAATCGGCTTTTCGGCATCGTGTGGTTCGTAGTGGCCACGTCGCGTCCTTCGAAGTCCATTAAGACCAGCGAAATTCGGGTGTCTGCGACTTTCAGCCCGGCAATCAAATGCGCTTGTCCTGCGACTTTCAGATCGATACGTGGCCGACCGCGCGCGCTGTCATCGCCGCGCGAATCACGTGGCACTTCTTGGATCAAACCGCCGCGCAAAAGCTCGGCGGTTACGGACGTCACAGTCGCACGACTGATTCCGGTACGCTCCGCCAAATCTATGCGGGGCAGGGGGCCATGCTGCGAAATTTCACGCAGCAGCAGTCGTCTGCTTTCTACCTTGTGATGACCGAACGCCATGAAATCACTCTCTTTTTCTTCTTTGATCGTGGCAGTACCACAGGCCTCTCATATAATATGATGATCCTTTTTTCGAAAGCTGTCCAATTTAATTTGCTTTTCGAATTTAATCGGCTATCAATATCTTACCCGACCGCAAACGCATGATGGCCGGGCATAGTCTTTGGGAGGATACCAAATGAAACGACGTACGATTATCGCTGCTTTGGCGGCGACAACTATGCTGACTGGTGCGGCATTTGCGGATGGCCATGCCAAAACTGTTGGCGTCAGCTGGTCTGATTTTCAGGAAGAGCGTTGGAAAACTGATGAAGCCGCGATTATCGGTGCATTGGACGCTGCAGGCGCGACATATTTGTCGGCGGACGCACAATCTTCGGCCACAAAACAGTTGGCAGATGTCGAAAGCCTGATCACACAAGGTGTTGATGCGCTGATCATTCTGGCACAAGACGGCAGCGCGATTGGCCCAGCTTTGGATGCTGCCGAAGCGGCTGGCATTCCGGTCATCGGTTATGACCGTCTGATCGAAGACCCTCGCGCCTTTTATCTGACATTCGACAACGTCGAAGTCGGTCGCATGCAGGCACAAGCCGTGTTCGCCAAGCAGCCTAAGGGCAACTACGTGATGATCAAGGGCTCGCCCACCGATCCGAACTCCGACTTTCTGCGTGGCGGTCAGCAAGAAGTGCTGCAAGCGGCAATCGACGCCGGTGACATCACCATAGTTGGTGAATCCTACACAGACGGTTGGCAGCCTTCAAACGCGCAGCGCAACATGGAGCAAATCCTGACGCAGGCTAACAACGAGGTCGACGCGGTTATCTCTTCTAACGACGGCATGGCCGGCGGTGTTGTGGCGGCGCTTGCTTCGCAAGGCATGGACGGTATCCCCGTTTCGGGTCAGGATGGCGATCACGCTGCTCTGAACCGCGTTGCTTTGGGCACACAGACTGTTTCTGTTTGGAAAGACAGCCGTGAACTGGGCCGCAATGCGGGCGAAATCGCAGTTGCATTGGCCGATGGCGCAGCGCTGGACGCAATCGCGGGTGCAGCACCATTCACATCCCCCGGTGGAGTTACTGTTAGCTCGATGTTGCTTGCGCCATTGCCTGTGACCCAAGACAAACTGAACCTTGTTTTGGACGCTGGTTGGATCGAAAAAGACGTGCTCTGCCAGGGTGTGTCCGGCCTCGCTGTTTGCCAGTAATTTGGCCGACGTGATCTGGCCCCATCCGCTGCGTGCGGGTGGGGCTTTTTTAAATCGACGAGCCGGGGTAATCGGTTCGAGGGGAAAGGGAAGCTCATGTCCAATGGACTTGGGAAATTAATAAAGACACTGCAGATCGATACGCGACTGCTTGGCATGGTCGGTGCATTCGTGCTGATCGCCATTGTCTTTAACATTGCGACGGGCGGAACGTTCCTGACGCCGCGCAACCTGTTTACACTGACCTTGCAAACCGCCTCAGTGGCCGTAATGGCGACGGGCATGGTGTTTGTCATCGTCACCCGCAATATCGATCTGTCGATTGGCTCGCTTTTGGGTGTCATCGGTATGATCATGGGGCTGCTGCAGGCACAAATCCTGCCGGATATTGTTGGTTTTGGCAGCCCATCGATTTGGATCATCACATTGATCGCCGGTATCTTGCTTGGCGCGGTTATTGGCGGCTTTCAGGGCTGGTTGATCGGCTATTTGGCGATCCCGTCCTTTATTGTTACGCTGGGTGGTCTATTGATCTGGCGCGGCGGTGCGTGGTGGGTGTCAAAGGGCACCACGATTTCGCCCTTAGACCCCATATTTGTTATGCTGGGCGGGGCCACGGGGACCATCGGTGTGACAGCCAGTTGGATTTTGGCTTTGGTTGGGTCGGCCCTGACAGTGTGGTTCTTGTTTAACACGCGGCGCCAGCACATTAGCCACGACTTTGCCGTTAAACCACTGTGGGCGGAATATGCGCTCGGTGCGATCCTTGTGGGCGCGATTTGCGGGATTACTGCAATTATGAACGCCTATTTAGTCCCGAGCCGCATTCTCGAGCGCCGTTTTGCAGCCGAAGGGTTGGAAATGCCCGAAGGTTATACCGAGGCTTATGGTTTCCCCATCTCTGTCTTGATCGTATTGGCGGTGGCGATTGTGATGACGGTCGTGGCCAAAAAAACCCGGTTTGGGCGGTATATCTTTGCCATGGGGGGCAACCCGGATGCCGCAGAGCTTTCGGGTATCAACACGCGATTGCTGACCGTAAAAGTATTTGCGCTAATGGGTGCTCTGACGGCCATCGCGGGGGTGATTGCTTCGGCTCGTCTGGGCTCTGCTGGCAGTTCGCTGGGCGAACTGGATGAGCTGCGCGTGATTGCGGCGGCTGTCATTGGCGGCACGGCCCTCGCCGGTGGGGTTGGCACCATCTATGGCGCCATCCTTGGTGCGCTGATCATGCAAGCACTGGTGTCCGGTATGGGTATGGTGGGAGTCGATTCACCACTGCAAAATATGATCGTGGGGGCAGTGCTGATCTTTGCCGTCTGGGTCGACATTGTGTATCGCCGCCGCGCAGGAGAAAGCTGATGACCACCCCACTTCTGGAAATGCGCAACATCTCGATCAACTTTGGTGGGATCAAAGCGGTGGACGATGTGTCCATCGACGTGATGCCGGGCGAAGTTGTCGGCCTTTTGGGGCACAATGGCGCGGGCAAATCCACGCTGATCAAAATCCTTGCAGGAGCCTATCAAAAAGACAGCGGCGAAATCTACGTCGATGGCAAACAGGTCGAGATCAATAATCCGCGTGACGCGCGCGATCTTAACATCGAAACTATCTATCAAACGCTCGCTTTGTCCGACAATCTGGACGCCGCCAGTAACCTGTTTTTGGGGCGCGAGATCACGACGGCTTTTGGGTTGGTTGACGATACCAAAATGGAAGCCGAAAGCCGCAAGATCATGGCGCGCCTAAACCCCAACTTCAAACGCTTCTCTGAGCCAGTGCGTTCGTTGTCTGGTGGACAGCGGCAATCGGTGGCGATTGCGCGCGCGGTTTACTTTAATGCGCGCATTTTGATCATGGACGAACCGACTGCGGCCCTTGGTGTGCACGAAACGGCGATGGTTGCCGATTTGATCAAAGAATTGAAGGCACAGGGGCTTGGCATTTTCCTAATTAGCCACGATACGCGCGAAATGATGGATTTATGTGACCGGGTTTCGGTGATGAAGAATGGCCAATTGATTGGCACTGAAAAGGTCGAAGACGTGACTGAGGATGATGTCTTGTCGATGATCATTATGGGCAAAAAACCGGGCGCGCCTGAGCATGCGTGACAGCGCGCCCTTGCTGAACCTTGTGGCCGATGTGGGCGGCACCAATTGCCGTCTTGCATTGGCCGATGAGAACGGCGTGAAAGCTGATACGGTACGCCGTTTTCGCAACGATGATTTTGCCGGATTTGCCGATCTGGCGCGTGTTTACGTTGCGGATCAACCACGGCTGACCTCGGCTGCAGTGGCCATTGCAGGTCCCGTGGGCAAGGGCGAAGGGTGGCTGACCAATCGCGACTGGCATTTTGATGCAAAGGCCTTGGCCGACACCTTGTCGCTGACCAACGTTTATCTGCTAAATGATCTTGAGGCCTTGGGGCACGCCATTTGTGTTTTGCCTGATGCGTCCCTGACGCACCTGTCCGGCACACCAACTCAGGAAGAACCGCAGGCCATGGTTGTTGGTCTTGGAACCGGTTTCAATGTGGCACTGACGCATCGCCCGTCGGGTGTTGTATTGTCGGCCGAGATGGGTCACGCGCGGTTGCCCCATTCCGTTGAGGCGATCATTGTGGATGCGTTAGGGAAACCGGACGTCTTTGAGACAGTGGAAGAACTGTTTTCAGGTCGTGGGCTTGCAAAATTGCACACCGTTCGTACCGGGCAAAGCCTGAAGCCAGAGGATGTCGAAGCATCCGAGGGTGGGTCGGAAACACTTACTGTTGCGGCATGTGCACTGGGTGCTTTGGTGCGTGAAGTGGCCTATTTATACCTTCCCGAAGGCGGAATCTATTTCAACGGTAGTCTCGCTCGTACGTTGTTGGGCGACAAGACGCGTGCATTGGCGCTTGCACCATTGCTGGAAGAAACTGTGTTTAGTGGGCGCACGGCGCGCATTCCGACGTATCTGTTGACTGACGACGCGTCTGCCTTACAGGGATGTGCGCGATACATATCGATGGTGCCCACCTAAACCCGTGCTGCGACGTCAGTGATCGCCTCAAGTGCTGTGTCGAAATCCCGTTTTTCGCAGTCAAATTGCCCGGCGGTAAAGCGGATGACCTTTTGCCCATCTACAAGAGTTTGCGTCAGATAAATCCGTCCATCATCGTTGATTGCATCCACCAGCGTTTGCGTGTCGTCGTCCGACGCGCCTGCGACCTTGAAAGTCCACAGCGACAGGATTGGGTCAGTGACAATCGTAAAGCCACCATGTGCGCGCAGTTGCTCGCACAAGCCTTGCGACCACTTAACATGGTTGCGGATGCGGGCGCGCAATCCCTCCATCCCATAGTGGCGCATCAAGAACCACAGCTTGAGCGCGCGAAAGCGACGCCCTAGCGGGATTGACCATTCGGAATAGTCGGTGACCTCTTCGGTTGCATGCGTTTTTAGGTATTCAGGCCGGATGGCGAGTGTTTGGCGCAACTGATCAGGGTCACGCAAGAAATGAGCGGCGCAGTCAAATTGCACTCCCAGCCATTTGTGCGGATTGAAGACGATGCTGTCGAACTGGTCTGCTCCGGCCCAAAGCGAACGGAACTCAGGGCAAATCATGGCTGTACCTGCCCATGCCGCATCCAAGTGGGTGAATAGGTCATGCGTTTTGGCGATAGCGGCAACGGCCTCAAGATCATCACACGCACCCATGCCCGTAGCGCCAGTGGCGGCGATGATGCCTGCGGGGACGCGGCCTGCGGCTTTGTCTTCTTTGATCGCGGCTTCAAGGGCGACGGGGTCCATGTAGCGCAGATCGCCTTTGCTTGCGATTTTGACCAGATTGTCCTGCCCGATGCCTGCAACCCAGATGGCGCGATCGATGGAGCTGTGCACCTGATCAGAACAATAGATACGTAGGCGAGGCTGGCCATGTAACCCTTCGATGTTGCCGCGAAAGGCCAGCGCGCGTTCTCGCATGGTCAGCACAGCAGCAAGAGTAGCCGAGGACGCGCTGTCTTGAATAACGCCTTGATAGATGTCCGGCAGACCAAGTCCGTGACACAACCAGTCCATCATCCGCGTTTCCATTTCCGTCGCAGCGGGAGAGGTCTGCCACAGCATGCATTGGGGCGCGATGATCGCGGCAAGGAACTCGGCCAACACGCTCGCAGGGGCCGCATTCGAGTTGAAATAGGCGAAAAAACGAGGGTGCTGCCAATGAGTGATGCCAGGCATCACGATGTTTTCAAAATCGGCCATTATGGCGGCAAGATCGGTGCCATCTTCGGGTGGTGTGGCGCCCAGTTGTGCCTTGATGGCACCGGGGGCGGTTTGTGCGCGTACAGGGCGGTCGCGCATAGTTTTGTGATAGTCTGCACCCCAATCTGCGGCATCCTTGGCGTGTTTGGCAAAGTCGTCCCAGCTCATGTCTGTCCTTTCGGGAAGGGGTGCATCAGGATGCACCTTACGGGTCATTTTTGGATGCGTCCTGTGTAAGGCGGAGGTTCCTCTGCCCTGCTCAGGGTGCCACGATGGGCTGCGCTTTGAGAAGGGGTTCTTGCGTGGCAACTCCGTCAAAGACGCTGCCTTCTTCGAACCAACTGCGTGGTGCTGGTGCGCCCCAGAGTGTCTGGCGTTGCGGGTCTTTGAGGTCCCATTTGATAGGTTCGTGATCGGGGTCGACGGTTTGATAGTCCGAGCAATAGATTTCGACCCTATGCCCATCTGGGTCGCGCACATAGAGGAAAAAGGCGTTGGAAATGCCGTGCCGTCCGGGACCGCGTTCGATGTTCTCACGGTAGCCTGTCGTGCTCATCAGATCGAGCAAATCGATGATATTGAGCGGCGTTGGCACCCAAAACGCGGAATGATGCAGGCGAGGGCCTGTGCCGTTGGTGAAGGCGATGTCATGTACCCCGCCCTTGCGGTGCATCCACGCGGCCCATGTTTTGCCGGTCTCGGCGTCTTCGGTATATTCGGTCGTGCGGAACCCCATTTGGGTATAGAAAGCCACCGCCCCATCCACGTCGGATGAAAACAGATTAAAGTGGTCGATCCGCAGTGGTTTGACCCCGCGATACAGTGCGTATTTTTGGGAAATGGTGGGTAGGCGATCCATCTCGACATAAAATTCCAACGGCACCCCCCACGGGTCTTGGGTTTGCAACACGCGGCCCATGAAGGGGCGCGTCATCCATGCGATGGGCAGTCCTTGTTGAGCAAACCAATCGGCTGCTTTGTCTAGATCAGGATGGTCATAAAGTTTGAACCCAAGTCGGGCGACATTGGCCGTATCGCTTTGAGACAAGATGATGCAGTGGTGCCCGCGTTCTTCCATGGCACGCAGATAGATGGTGCTTTCGTCTTCTTGCGTGATTTGGAGGCCAAGCGTGTCCACGTAGAATGCGCGCGATGCTGCAAGGTCAGTCACGCGATATTCAACGTGGCTGAGCCGTACTATGTTGAAGGGCGGATAAAGCACTGGCGCAGGAATGGGCATAAGGGGCGTCCTGTCAGAAGGGGCGGCTAGGCCGCAGGCAGTTTTGTTTGGAGTGAGGAATGTTATCCCTCAAACATCTTGGGATATTTTTGGGGCCAAAGAAAAATTACATCCCCAGCTTCGGAATTTTTGGATCGCCAGTCGCGATACCGATGTGTTTTTGATCCATATAGAATTCAAAGCTCCAATCACCGCCATCACGTCCAATCCCGCTGGCTTTCATACCCCCAAACGGTGTCGGCAAATGTCGCACATTGGCAGAATTGACCCATATCATCCCGGCGTCCAAACGGTCTGTGAACCGCATGGCGCGCGTGACATCCGAGGTCCATACATAGCCGGTCAAACCGTAAGGCGTGTCATTGGCGATGCTAAGTGCCTCGTCTTCGGTAGAAAAGCGGATTGACGTCAGAACAGGGCCAAAAATTTCTTCTTGAGCGATTTTCATGTCATTGGTGGCATGCGTGAACAAGGTGGGCGCGACGTATTGCCCGATATGGCCCACGCGGGCGCCACCGGCGGCAATTGTGGCGCCCTCATTGCGGGCTGTGTCGAAGCTCGCCATGACTTTGGCGTGGTGTACCGGGTGGATCAGGGGGCCGACTTCTGTATTGGGATCAAGCGGGTGGCCAACTTTGATCGCTTTGGCGCGGGCGGCTAGTTTGGCCTCGAAATCGTCGGCGATGCTGTCTTGTATCAATAGCCTCGAGGACGACGTGCAGCGTTCACCATTCAGCGAGTAGATCATAAAAATCGCTGCATCGAGAGCGGAGTCCAAATCAGCATCGTCAAAAACAACAACGGGGTTCTTGCCACCGAGTTCGAAGTGCACACGCTTTAAGGTCGGTGCGGCCTGCGCCATGATGGCGGAACCTGTGGCGGATTCACCTACAAAAGCGATTGCGCGGATGGCCGGGTGCTCGGTGAGCGCTTTTCCAGCTTCTTCGCCCATGCCGTTCACGAGGTTCCAAACGCCGGGCGGCAGGCCAGCGTTTTCCGCGATCTCCATCAAGATGCGCGCTGTCCACGGGCTGAATTCGGCGGGTTTGTGTACCACGGTACAACCTGCTGCCAACGCAGGCGCAATTTTCCATGTGGACAGCATGAAGGGTGTGTTCCACGGCGTGATGACCCCAACGGGCCCAAGTGGCACGCGGGTGGTGATGTTCATCAAAGTGGGCGAGGGCAGGGACTGGCCATCGCGTGCTGAAGGAGCACGGTCCGCGAAAAAGCGGAAGTTGGCCGCACCACGCAAGGCCGCTTTGGACATAAAACGCAGGGCTTGGCCTGTGTCCCAGCATTCGCACAAAGCGATCTCTTCGGCGCGGGCTTCGATGCCGTCAGCGATGGCGTGCAGGATGGCGCGTCGCTCAGTTGCTGGGGTGTCGCGCCATGCAGGAAAGGCCGTTTGTGCGGCGTGGGCCGCTGCGTTCACATCCGATGCATCGCTGCGTGCAACGCGGGCGATCTGGGTGTCATCCACCGGGGATAACGTGTCAAACCATGCACCTGAAATCGCTGGAACGGCTTTCCCTGCGATGTGGTTTAGAATGCCTGTCTTGCCAATGTCAGCCAAGTACGGGGCGAGGGTTGCGATGTTGCGATCAAGATCGGTCATTAAAGTCCTGTGTGTTCTATCGGTTCAAATAGTGAACCGGTGGCTGCAAAAATATATTGTATCCTGAAGGGAGGTGCGTCAAGCTGTACCTCATGTCTACCATCGTGAAGGCCTTTGAATTGCTCGACCTGTTCACCGATGCACGCCCAAGCTTGGGCCTGTCGGATGTGCAGCGTCTGACGTCGCGTGACAAGGCGACGGTTCATCGGCATTTGGTTGCGTTGGAAAAGGTCGGTTTTTTGCAGCAAAACCCCGAGACGCGCGCCTATTGCCTTGGACCTGCGTTGACCCGGTTGGCAGGCATGCGCGCGCGAACTGTGCCAGAGGTCGAAATGGTGCGTGCCGTGATCGATGCCCTTAGCCGCAGTGCAGGCGAGTTGGTGCATGTCAGCCGCCTAGAAGGGTTTGACCTTGTCGATGTGTATCATGCCGCTCAACTGACGCATCCGGTGCGGGTCAGTTTCGACGCCTATGGGTTGCCACCCTTGTTCGCAACGGCTTCAGGTAAAGCGTTTTTGGCATTTTCACCGTCTGCAGTTGTGGATGCGGCGCTGGCTGAACCGCGCACTTGGGTGACGCCGGTAGGTGGCCCGGACAAGGCCGCGTTGCAATCGGAACTCAAGGCCATTGCGCGTCTTGGATATGCCCAGACTCGTGACACTTTGCATGCAGGGGTGTCGTCGATCGCCATCCCGCTGTTTGATGCGGCTCAATCCGCCTTCGCCACCTGTTCCATCGCCTATCCAACCGCGCGCGGCGGAGAATTAAGCGAACGCCGTTTTGCGCGTCTGCTCATGGATGCAGGTGTGCAGATTTCTCAGGCCTTGGGGGGCGATGTGCCTTCTGATGTGCAAGCCATTTGGACGACGAGCCGCGAAAGGATCGCCTCATGAAAGATAGCAATTTCCTAAAAGAAAAGAACGCACGCCAATTCTGGCACCCTATGGCGCATCCCGCGGATAGTATCGCCAATCCGCCAACGATCCTGACTGAAGGCGAAGGCGTGTTTATCACGGACGTCGATGGGCACCGCAGCATTGACGCAGTGGGCGGCCTTTGGAATGTGAACCTTGGCTATTCCTGTGCGCCGGTCAAGGCGGCGATCTCGGCGCAGCTA